>PUNW01000146.1 GCA_003552665.1 Spirochaetaceae bacterium
TCAGCCAGATCGCGGACGGCTTGAGCATCCTCCTGGACAAAGCTCCGCACCCTGACGAAGCGCAGATCCAGGTACTCATGAGCCAGGACGTTCCGCAACGCCGCCAGGGGCTTGAGCCGCCCTCCGATATGCGTGAAGCCAGGTACGGTATCTATCAGTTCCAGGATCTGCCCGTAGGTTTGCGGCACCTTACGACGCTCAGTTGCGAGCACAATTTTAGCTGCATCGATGGCTGCATTGATGAGCATTTCCACCCAGCGGTCAAGATTTCGTCGCATGGCGCGATCGGTTTGATACTGCTGCAGTGACACCTGCTCCAACTGCGGCTGGTCTTCCAGTTCTTCGCGGATGAACTCCAGAATACGCTGCAACCTGCTTCTGTCTATCTCAGAGAGCGACGCGCTGCGAGCACGGATTTCGCGAAACTCGCGCTCCAGCTCCAGGAAGTCCATCGCAACGGTCGTGACGGCAAGACAGTAGCGACTGTGTATTGCTCGGTCGCGAATCAACACGGCCCGGCCGGTGAGGAGAGCCGCGGCAGCGACGGTTGCGGGGGCTCGGTTGAGTATCAAAAGGTCGACGTTCCGGTTCGTTGCCCGCTCAAGCGCGACCTGCATTCCGGGCTCGTCCAGAAGAACGCGATCTGTCTCAATCTCCAGCGCGCGGCCGGAATCGCCATATACCGCAACGTCGATATCCGAGTCGGCACGGAGTCTGCCGCTTACGGCGGAGCCGAAGAGTACGGCGAACGCAACCTCGGGAAACCCGGCCAACGCACTGCGGACCGCATCGAGATCTACACCGATCTGTTCGCTCTGTTCCACCCTGCTATGATACCACACCCGGAGAACGTGGTTAATCGCTCACGAGCAACGAGTGTCGGCTAACCGAGCAACAAGCGTCACACCATTTGTTACAGCTTGAAGCGCAGCACCACCTCGCCGGTCTCCGGATCAACCTCTACGCTCTTACGGTCCGAGGAACCATCGAAGAGCGGCTTTCCGGTCGCCGCACGGGTGAGGCTGTTGAGAAACGCCATGCCCTGGTTGAGGACGGCTTCGAGGTCTTCAGGAGACATGGTCTGTGCGCCCGAAGCGCTCTGCTCGCCCTCCGCCGGCTGCGCCGGCGGCCCTGCAGCGGCCGGCTTTTCCGAGCTACCGTGGGGTTCCGCGGCGGTCTCAGGCCGGGTGGCGCCCCGCTGCTCGGCGGGCTCCGCGGGGTCGGTCTCCGCGGCTGAAACGGCCTCCTGAGCTGAAGCTATCTCCGGAGCCGTAGGCGGGTGGGGCGGAGCTGCGGCGGCGGCCAGGTCTGCGGGCTCGGCAGGGTCGGGCGCCTCGCCGGCCTCCTCCTCTTCGACATCCACCTCCGCCCTTTGCGGTTCGAACAGCCGCGGGTTGAGGAAGTGCGGGGTCTTCTCATCGAGTTCGTCCGGCTCCGGCTCCCGGCCGCGCCGGTCGTCCGCCATCTCCTCGGCGCCGAGCTCATCTCCGAACATGCGCCGCAGCTGTTCCACAAAGCGGTTCTTCTTTTCGCGGCTGAAATCGACTTCATCAGCGGCACCGTCGATAACTGCGTCGAACAGCTCCTGCTTCAGGCCGATGCCTGCGAACACCCGTTCCTCGATGGAGCTCCGGGTGATGAGGTTGATCACGTTGATCTTGTTACTGCGCTGTCCGATTCGGTGAATCCTGCCGATGCGCTGGTTTAGTCTGGCCGGGTTCCACGGGAGCTCGAAGTTGATGAGGCAGTCGGTGTTCTCCAGGTTCAGCCCCACGCCACCGGCGTCGGTGGAGAGAAACACCATGCAGTCGGGGTTCTCGCGGAACTCGTCGATGAGAAGCTGTCGTTTCTCCGCGGGGACCTTGCCGTTGAACTCAACGAAATCGATTGCGAGCTCCGAGAGCACCTTGCCGATCAGGTAGCTCATGGTCGTCCACTCGGTGAAGATGATGAGCTTGCGCCGCTCCCCGATCACGAGCTCCTTGAGTATCGACACCAGCTCTACCAGCTTCGGCGACACATTGCTCTGTTTATCGATCAGGTAGGTTGAGTTGCAGACCATGCGCATGCAGGTGAGGATCCGCTGTATCATCTTGAGGTCCATCGGAGTGAGGAACTTCTTGTTGATGATGCGCAGCAAGCTCGACATGTATCCCTGGTGCACCTCCGCCTGCTCGCCCGCGAGGTCCAGATAGTAGGTGTTCTCGATTACGTCCGGCAGACTGTCGAACACCTCGCTCTTGGTGCGCCGGATCAACAGCGGCTTGACCTTCTCGTGGACGGTGTCGAGATTGCGGTAGCCGAGGATCTCGTTCTTCTTCGTCCTGCTCATCGAGTAATGGTTGGCCGCGAAGGCCCACAGCGGGGTGAGGAGCTCGGGGTCGGAGAACTGAACGATCGCATAGAGGTCCTCCAGCCTGTTCTCGAGCGGTGTGCCGGTCATCACAAGCGAGTGGCTGCGCGGGACGCGATTGATCGCCTGGTGCGTCTTGGTCTCGAAGTTCTTGATTCGCTGAGCCTCGTCGAGGACGACGAAATCAGGGCTCCAGTCGCGCACGGTTCCGATGTCGCGCAGTAACGCTTCGTAGTTGGTGATCTTGAAGAATGCGGCGTCCTCGAGGTACGCCTTGATGCGGTTCGCGCGCGAGCCGGCAATGATCTGTGCAGTTTCATCGGTGAACTTCTCGATTTCGCGCTTCCACTGGTTCTTCAGCGATGCCGGACAGACGATGAGCGTCTTCTCGATACCGAACAGCCGTCGTTTTAGAAGCGCCGCGGCGAGGGCCTGGAGCGTCTTGCCCAGTCCCATCTCGTCGGCGATAATCGCGGCCTTGCGAAACGTCGCGAAGGTCACGCCCTCCTTCTGGTACGGGTAGAGCCCGGTCTTGAGAAAAGTAAAATCGTCCTTGAACTTCTTCTTGAGCGCAGCCGCCTCCTTCTCGAAGAACATCTCGTCCATGCGCCGAAGCAGGCGACGGTCGAATTGAATCAACTCCGGAGCTTCCGAATAGTCGCTGAAAAGCTCGAACAGCCGCTTCAGGCTGTCACGGGTGTAGATTCCCTTCTCATTGAACAGCGCATCGATCCGCGTGCGAAGCTCCGGGTCTTCGATACACTCGTAGAAACATACCGGTTTCTGCAGCCGCGAGCTCCAGGTCACGTGAACGAAGGGAAAGACCTCTCCGGCTGCCTGTTCACGAAACAGCTCGTCGCGTGAAAGCTCGGCGAACGCGAAGATCAGGTGCTTGCAGGTATCGAGATGGTTCACGGCAAAGTCGGGACAGGTGCAGTGTCCTCGCTCCTCGTCCGCACTGTACAGCGTAACGGTATACTCCCGTCCTCGTGCCGCGCGCACGGTGTGCTGTCCCTTGAACATCTCTCCTGCGGCGAGCGTGAGGTTCTCTTTCTTCGCCCGGTCTCTGCGCGACTGCAACGCAATCTGTTTGATCTCCTCCGGGGTCAGGTGCTCCTGCCGAATCTCGCCCGAGCGCTGCAGCGTATCAGCGCTTGGCTTCTGTTTGGTGCGTTTGGTGCGCTGGGCAATATCCAGAAACGCCGCAACGACGTGCTTGCAGCCCGGGTAGGGATAGGGACAGGTGCAGGTAGCGGCCAGGGATGTCGCCTCGGGGTCTTCGGCAGGTTCCCGCCGGACCGTTACCTCGTACTCTCCGTAGTTCCCGTCGAAAACGTAGCGGTAGGTGAACGCGGCGGGGTCTGCATCCGCCAGAGTGTAGTTTCCCAAAAGGAAGATATTCTCGCCGCGGGAGAATATAGCAGGCGTTCTGGCCAGGTCGTTGCGGATATAGGCGATGGAAAGCTCTTGCATCGTGCAATCCCTCCTTTAAGCTTGCAGCATCGAGGGGCCATGATCGCGCTCGTCCCGAGGTTTCATCCAGCGCATTCCGGGACGGTCGATCTCCCTTACTTGTTCGGCTATGGCCGGTCGCGCACTAGCCGTCAACCCCGGAACGAGTTTGCAGCGTGACGCGAACGCGGGTGTCCGCCGGAGCGGACATTCTCGACAGTCATGTGATTCGGAAGTGTTCCCGGACTTGTAACCACGATGCGATCTTCGAAGACCTCAAGGAGAATCTTCGACCCTATAATGGTGTAGTCGCGATGGGCGACGGCATTCACTATCGCTTCGCGCAGAGCTTTGAGGGGCACCAGCGGTATATCCGTGCGAATAAGGCCGTCATACCGCTCGAACCTGGCAAGGGAGCGCACCCACCCGACTGCATGGTTCACCTGCTCGTCGAGCCGTCCCTTTCCGTCGGCCCGATCGGCTCCTGCATACGCTACGCACTCGATCCGAAGATTGTCTGTGGGCGAAAATCGTTGAGGTTCCTTGCCGAACGCCATGAGTCCGTATAGCGTTGGGCAAGGTTTCCCGTCCAGCTCCGTGAGCACGCCACGATTCAACAGGTCCTCTGTGGCATCCGGCTGGGGTTCCTGATCGGTATCGAGCCCAAGCCTGTGAAGGTATCTACGGAAACTCTCCAGATCGATATCCTCGGGTTTGGCTGCCGTAATCGCCTGCTCTTCGGTAATCACGAAACCGAACGTGTTATACAGTTCCTGAAGCTCGCTCGGCGACGGTTCAACATTGCTGCGCTCCCGGCGAACATACACCCGTCCATCGTAACGCAGCGGTTCATAGCCGCGAAGTCTCGGAACTTCGATCCAGTGCACCCGACCCCTCGGATCGTCCTGCCAGGTGACCCGCGCGGAAACCGGCGGATTGCACCCACTCTGGAGAAAGCTCGTCAAACGTTCCTGCAAACGCTCCGGTGATTCGTGCACCCCGACGATGGTTCCGGAATCATCCACACCGATGATGATGATACCGCCCTCGGTATTCGCGAATGCACAGACGGCCTTCCCGATAGCAGATAGACTTGTCGCTCCGCGCTTGAACTCAGTACGACGGTTCTCACCACCTTCGATTCGTTGCAAAACATCGATCCACTCCATTTGCAATCCTCAGAAACCGTATTCTTCTCGACGGAGATGAAACGCGCCGTCACCTCTCGTGTATAGGCCAGCTTACTCGACGGTTTGCTGAGACTGCAAGGGCGTGGTAAGATAAAAA
>PUNW01000104.1 GCA_003552665.1 Spirochaetaceae bacterium
CAACAACGCCGGGCTCGCCAAGGAACCGAATGAGAGTAGGCTTGAAGACGTCAGCGCCTGGGACATACAGGAGCTGTTCAACGTGAACACGCTCGGGGCGTTGCGCGTGACTCAACGCTTGTTCCCGCTGGTTCGCAACGGCACTGATCCCAAGGTAATCATGATCAGCTCCAGCGTTGGCAGCATCGCAAGCCAGCGCGGCGGAAGAGGTGTCCCCTACTGTGTATCTAAGGCGGCGCTCAATATGCTCACCAAACTGCTGACGTTTCACTGTCATCCCGAGGGAGTCGCGATCGCAGCGCTGCATCCGGGCTGGGTACGCACCGAGATGGGTGGCTTCAACGCCACGCTGTCGGTAGAGAAGTCGGTCGCCGGTATGATGCAGCTGATCGCAACCCTTTCGAACGACAGTCCGGTCTACATGGACTACCAAGGTAACGAAATGCCCTGGTAGTAGAAGCCGGGGCCGCGTGCCGGCTCAGCGCTATGTCCACCTCAGCGGAAACGCCCTCTCAGGTAGTCTCGCGGGCTATCAGTTTGTACCGAACGCGCACCCGTTGGACGCCGGAAGGCCGGTCTGCGATGGCTCGCGGTGAAGGTGACGATGGAGAGGTATGCATCAGCTGCCGGAGCAAGGTGAACGCGCGAGCGC
The DNA here is from genome assembly GCA_003552665.1 of Spirochaetaceae bacterium. GTDB lineage: Bacteria > Spirochaetota > Spirochaetia > DSM-27196 > SLAA01 > B1Sed10-166. Next base: position 653 of record PUNW01000104.1, read on the forward strand.
CCATCCGGCGTACCGGCTGACGTACCGTAGTGAGCCGGAGCACGCGTGCGATCGGCGAATCGTCGAACCCTATGATTTTGAGCCGCGCCGGAACATCGACGCCGTTCTCCCGAGCAGCGACCAGTAGCCCGGCGGCAATGTCGTCGGAGCCGGTAAACACAGCGTCCGGCCGAGGTTCAAGCGCCATGAGCTTCGGGAACAGCTGAGACCCGGCTTCGGGCGTGTCGGCGTCGATGTACAGCTCGTGTACGGTTACACCTTGATTCCCAAGCGCAAACTCGCGATAGGCTGCCCGGCGCAGCCGGTCGCATGAAGCCGCCGGGGATGTACTGCTGATTCCGACGATCGACCGCGAATCGCGGTCGCGCAGGTGCGCGAGTCCCTCGAGCGTGCTCTCGTAGTGATCCACATACACCGCCGGGAGATCGATTTCGGCGAGCGCCTGATCGCAGGTGACGACCGGAAACCCCGACAGTGCGGCGGCGTACTGCTCCCAGGGAGTGAGCTCCGAGGCTACCAGCAGACCGTCGACTCCGGCGGTTATCACCGGCTCCAAGAGCCTGTCCGCGTGCCACTCGCCTGTCTCGGTCTGCTGCAGCAGGAGGTCGAACCCCTCCGCTGCTGCCGCCTGCCCGGCACCGGCCACCAGCGCCGCGAAGAACGGGTGGGAAGCGTCCGGAACCACTACCCCAACGCGCCCCGTACGCCCGCTCCGAAGGCTTCGCGCTGCGCTGTTCGGCCGGTACCCGAGCTCCCGCACTGCAAGCTCGATCGCCAGCTGCGCCTCACGCGATACGTAGGGATGCCGGTTCAGGCAGCGCGAAACAGTAGCGGTCGAAAGGCCGGTGAACTCGGCGATGTCCTTAATTGTCGGCATCACTGTACTCCTCCGAAGCGTCCGGCGTGGTCCATCGCAGGCGCAGGCCGCGCCCGGGTAAAACCAAGCCTCCTTCCCCAACCTCCGACGCAACCGACCTCTTCCCGGGTTTACCGGTCGGCGGCTCGCCGGCACCGGAACCGCCTAACCCGCCTCCGTATAACTCGCGTTCAATACCCGAGGTTACCAGTTCCGCCAGAATTGTGTAATCACGCATTACGCTATCGCTCCTCTACCGAGCACTGTAGAGTGTGTAATTGATTACACAGCAGACGGTTTTTTGTTCCTTTGGTAATGGCGCGAAGCTTGTTGCGGCCGCCGGGGCTCAATTGATTACGCCGGCAGCCTTTAGACGTAGCGCGGCGGCGTTTTCCCACCGGGAGCATGCTCGTGCGCGGCTAATCGTTGGGAAGCAAAGAGTTTTCGGCTAACCGCGCAACAAGCTTCGCATCACTTCCTATCCTTTTCCACCGGCCGGCGCGATCACGATCGCCGCCAACAGCGACACCACCGCAAGCGCAGCGAAGACCAGCGGATACCCCAAGTTCATAAACAACGGCCCTATGAAACTCCCCGAAATTCGCAAGGTTGCGTACAATGCCATGCCGTGTTCTTCCAGTCCTTTTGCCCGTTCGGCGGCAAGCTCGTTCCCCATCGTGATCTGATTCCCGACCGCTATGCCCAGCACACATAGGATGACAATCACTGCAATCTGCCACGATGCGAATACATACCCACCGACGAAGCCCGCTGCCACGAACACCGGCACCCTGCGGCGATTCCCGGCAGAGCGCCCTTTGGCCAGGATCCCCACCACAACCAGGCACTCGAAGCAGGTGACTGCGACCTTGCCGGCCAACACCGAGCCGGTGGCGCTCTCACCGAGCGCTGGGATCAGAGTCTCCAGCGCCGAGAGCACCAGTGCGGTGATCGCGGCAAACGTGGTGGGCGCGGCTACTCGGAGTGCGGCGTGAAGAATTCCGTTGCGCTCTGTCCGGTGCCGGCGATCCGCCATTGAATCAGGCGAGCCGCTTGGCTCGCTCGCCGGCGTACGGACATCATCTTGGTTTTCCCGAGCGTGCCATACCGCCCCCAGTACGGTGCGACAACCAAGTACAACCAACAACGCAAGTACGAGCGCACCGAGGAGCACAAACGTACGTGCCGCCGAAACCGATATCGCGAGGCCCACCGTCATCGGCGCGCTGATCGCACCGATGCTGATCGCGGTTTCCACGACGCTCAAACCCCGTACGCGGAATCGGTGTCTTTGCTCCCGCTGTGTCATCGCGATAAACGGCAGCCCGGCGAAGCCTGATGAGAATGCTCCCTGTGCCGCGCGCGCAGCCAAGGCTATGCCCACCTCGCGGTAGAACACTCCAAGCACAATAGTGCTTATGCCCCATCCTAGCATCGCAAGCATGAGAGACACGCGCACGCCGAGTCTGCGAGCCGACAACCCCCAGATCCAGCCGGTGCTCACTGCGGTGAAGGCGCTCATCGCAACAAATAAGCTCGCAGGGCCGGTCGATCCGTAGATTCGTAAGAATTGCGGGTACGCCGACGCGATCCCGACCTCGGCCGAGACATCGAGTACCGCCAGTATCATCAGATAGGCGATCTCGCCTCGAACTGATCTCAATGAGTTCATGGCAGTGGCACTTCGTTTTCGGGTTGCTCCCAGGTTGCTGGTTGCGCTTTGTGAACCTCCAACAAAACTAAATGCTGTAATCGTTTCCAGGTCAAGAGACGCTTCGGATCGTTGCGCTTGGATCGCGATTCGGATACTCCGTTCACCAAGACATCCAGGGAGCTACGCATACGGTTCGGTCGCGGAATCGCCTTAGGGCTACTGTTTTACTTGGCGGCCGAGATTTTCCGGTTGATTACGATCCGTGATTACCAGGATCTCGATTCTGATTGCATGGGGAGTTGAGCACGGACTCAAGATCGTCAAGAAAGAGCAGGAAATGGACGAAGAACATGACCAATTATGGGAATAAGCACCGCCCGGCGTATCATGTAGCGCCGGGCGGTTCGTTAATTGCGAGACGACATACGCGCCGACAGCATCGGTCTTCCGCTTCCGGGTCGATACTCGCTGTATTTCGCCGAGTTCGTTAACGCTTCTCCGCCAGCAGCGAAACGCTCTTCACTCCGAACTCCCCGCTCGCCTCCTGGGCGGACTCAGAGAGGAATTGATACTGGGGGTTCTCGCGAACGGTCACCACGCGCATGCCGGCGTCTTCAATGGCCGACTTGTAACGACCCTCCTGCATAGCCCCGCCGATACAGGAAGCCCACAGCGTCGCATCGCAGACTATGCCCTCAATGAGCTGTTTCTCGGTGACAATATCGGCGAGAGCCAGTTTCCCGCCCGGTTTCAGGACGCGTGCGATCTCCGCGAACCCTTTGGCCTTGTCAGGCAAGAGGTTGAGGACACCGTTACTGATGGCGACATCGAAACTATTGTCTTCAAATGGGAGCGCATCGATTTGTGCGTGCTGAAAGCTCACGTTCGAAAAAGCTTCGGAACGCAACTGATTGGCATTCTCCAGCTGCTCTGGTGTGATGTCCACTCCCACGACGACACCGGTCGGACCGACCTGAACGGCTGCCATGAACGAATCCATCCCGGAACCGCTCCCGAGATCGAGCACGGACTGCCCAGGCTGCAACGCCGCCAAATCAAAGTAGTACCCCACTCCCGCAAACGAGTCCACCGCGCGCTGCGGCACCTTATCCAGCAGCTCATCCGGATAACCCAGCTTTGCGGCAACACCACGGCCGACTTCAAAATGGTAGCCGGCGCCCGGCTCTTGTGCCACTTGCGCATACACATCTGTCACGAGTCGCGTGAGCTCCTTGCGATCAACCGCCTCAGCCATAAGTTCCTCCTTCGAAATAATGTGACAAAATAATTGTACATACACACGCTGTACACCCACACAGTCACATACATTATCTTGTCTGTCAACAATTCAATAGCTTCGTCGCACTGTTCCGCGAAACTCGATCGCTCCCGGACGAGCACAACGAGCATCCCCTCGTTCGCGATGCTCGAATCCGTGTTAGAATACGGGCACGGCGTTACGCACGCAGATAAACTCTCTCGCGAAACGGAGGTTAGTTGTGTCCGACCCTAAATCACAGGTAGATCCCGGAGGTTTGCTGGAATACTCGGTAGTCTTCACCGACCGCTCGCTCAACCACATGTCGCAACGCTTTCAACAGGTGATGCGGGACATCAACGCCTCGCTGAAACAGGTGTACAACGCCCATTCCGTGGTGCTTGTACCCGGCGGCGGAACCTACGCGATGGAATCGGTTGCGCGACAGTTTGCGGGCGGAAAGTCCTGTCTGATTGTGCGCAACGGGCTGTTCAGTTTCCGTTGGACCGCGATTCTTGACGCCGCCGGCATCGCGTCCGACCAGACCGTGCTGAAGGCGCGACGGGTAACGCAGCAGCATCAGGCCCCGTGGGAGCCCGCCCCCTTGGACGAGATCACCGCTGCGATCGAATCCAAGAAGCCGGC
>PUNW01000120.1 GCA_003552665.1 Spirochaetaceae bacterium
GCTTCAGCTCGTTCTTCGTGAGCTTGACCTTGGCCATCGCTTACGCTATCTCCTCTTTCCTCGGCCAGTACTGTTTCAACAGCTCGGTGCGCAGACCGGTCTCGGCGGCATCAAAGCACTCAGCCAGGATATGCCAACCGCGGTCCAGCGCCTCCTCGAGCGAAATATTGACCGAGAGGGCCATCATCTGATCCTCGAACAACGCCCCGTACTTAAGCACCTTGTTGTCCCAGTCACCCATGCGGAAACCCATCGATTTCTTCTCGAGCGACTCCTTGTACGCGGCATAGAGCTTGATCATGCCGTCCATCAACGCGCGATGATCGGGCCGCGTCTTGTCGTTGACCAGCTGTTTCAGCCGCGAAAGCGAACCAAACGGTTCGATACGTCCGCCGCGCAGGTAGTACTGACCCTCGGTAATGTAGCCGGTATTGTCCGGCACCGGATGTGTAACGTCGTCGCCCGGCATCGTCGTGGCCGCCAGGGTCGTGATCGACCCGGCCCCCTCGAAGTCGACCGCCTTCTCGTAACGGGCGGCGAGCTGGCTGTAGAGGTCGCCCGGGTATCCGCGATTGGAAGGGACCTGTTCCATCGTGATCGCGATCTCCTTCATGCTGTCGGCGAAGTTGGTCATGTCGGTGAGCAGCACCAACACCTTCTTGCCTCTCAACGCGAACCGTTCGGCGACCGCGAGCGAAACATCCGGAACCAGAAGGCTCTCAACAACCGGATCGGATGCGGTGTGCACGAAAAAGATCGTGCGGCTCATCGCCCCGCCCTCCTCTAGCGCATCCCGGAAGAAGAGGTAGTCGTCGTACTTCAACCCGATACCGCCGAGGATGATCATGTCGACCTCGGCCTGCATCGCTATGCGTGACAGGAGCTGGTTGTACGGCTCCCCCGAGACCGAGAAGATCGGCAGCTTCTGACTCTCCACCAATGTGTTGAACAGATCGATCATTGGAATATTGGTGCGGATCATGTTGCGCGGGATGATACGCATCGAGGGGTTCACCGACGGAGTGCCGATCTCGATCAGGTTCTCTTCCAGCGGAGGCCCGTTGTCGCGCGGGCGCCCGCTGCCATCGAATATGCGCCCCAGCAGATTATCCGAGAAGGAAATCTGCATGGGGTGGCCCAGGAATCGCACCTCGTCACCGGTGGAGATCCCGCGCCCGCCGGTGAATACCTGCAGTGCAACCTGGTCCTCGGACAGCCGAATAACCTCGGCGAGCGACTCGCCGTGCACCGAGCTCACCACCGCGAGCTCGCCGTAACGAACCCCGGACGCGGTGACCGTTATGACGTTACCGGATATAGCTTCAATCTTGCTGTAGACCTTACGCATGGCTGTGCTCCGTTGTCAGCGTTTTCAGCAGCTTCTCACCCGTTTCGTCGTTGCCGGCGTGTCGCTGCGAAATCAGTTGTTCAAGATCGTTCTCGACCGCCTTGAATCCTTCGCTCATCCATTCGCTGCCGTTGTAGTCGAGAAACTTCTGCCGCAGCTCGTTGAAGTAGTGTCGCGCCTCTTCCTTCGACTCCACCGAAAACTTGGCAGCCAAAATCTTCATCATTGTGGCGAAGATATGTCGCTGTCTGTCGACGCTGACCGCCTGGTCGACTTCGTCGAACGCGTTCTGCTGCATATAGACCGCATCGATGAACTCGCCCTTCAGGTACACGATGTAGTCCTCGAGACTGGTACCTTCCTCCCCAACGACCTTCATCATCTGGTCGACCTCGTTGCCGCGGAACACGATGTCGCGGGCATACTCGGTGGCCTCGCGGTCTACCGCGCCGTCGTACTTGCTCCAGCTGTCAAGCGGGTCGATCGCCGGATACTTGCGTGCGTCGGAGCGTTCGCGCGACAACCCGTGAAAGGCACCGACAACCTTCAGCGTCGCCTGGGTGACCGGCTCCTCGAAGTTACCTCCGGCAGGGCTCACCGTGCCGCCGATCGTGACCGACCCAATGCCGCCGTCATAGAGCCGTACTCTGCCTGCGCGTTCGTAGAACGCCGCAATGACCGACTCCAGGTAGGCCGGAAAGGCCTCCTCACCCGGGATCTCCTCCAAGCGCCCCGACATCTCGCGCATCGCCTGCGCCCAGCGCGAGGTGGAGTCCGCGAGCAGCAGAACGTTCAGCCCCATCTGACGGTAGTACTCGGCGATCGTGACCGCGGTGTAGACCGAGGCCTCGCGTGCGGCGACCGGCATCGAGCTGGTGTTGCAGATGATCACGGTGCGTTCCATCAGCGTTCGCCCCGTCCGGGGGTCGGTAAGCTCGGGAAACTCGCGCAGGGTCTCGACGACCTCACCGGCGCGCTCACCGCAGGCTGCGATTACCACCACATCAACCTCCGCATTGCGGCTGGTGATCTGCTGCAGGACGGTCTTGCCGGCTCCAAACGGCCCGGGGATACAGTACGTTCCCCCAAGGGCGACCGGGATGAAGGTGTCGATCAGTCGCACCTTGGTGACCATCTGTTCTTCGGGCCGCAGCCGCTCGGCGTACACCTTGATTGGGCGCTTCACCGGCCACTCGAACACCATCGTGAGATCGTGCTTGCCGCCTTTGGCGTCACTTACCGTCGCAACCTTGTCATGGATGGTGTATTCGCCCTCATCGGCAACCCATTCGACGGTGTATTCGCCGAGATAATTAAACGGCAGCATGATCCGGTGCTCGAAGATTCCCTCCGGCACCGTGCCGATGGTGTCGCCGTGCCGGACCTTATCGCCCTCAGCAACTTTCGGCGTGAAGCTCCAGCGCTGGTCGCCCTCCAGTGCGTCCAGATACACACCGCGATCGAGGAAGAACCCCAGCTGTTCAGCCAGCCGCGGCAATGGATTCTGCAACCCATCGTACACCTTGCCGAGCAATCCTGGGCCGAGGCTCACCGCGAGCAGCTCGCCGCTGAACTCGACATCGTCGTCGATACCGATGCCGCGGGTCATCTCGAACACCTGCATCTCCGCCCGATTGCCCTGAATGCGGATTACCTCAGACTTCAGCCTCCGCTCGCCCAGGATGACGTAGCCGACCTCGTTCAAGGCCACCTCGCCGTCTACCCGGACGCTGACCATATTCCCGTTTACTCCGATTACTTTGCCATTAGCCATAGTTGGATGCACTCCAGTTAGTCGTCGGAATCCTCGTCAAAAAAGGAATCCGTTATCTTGTCGTAGGTTTCCTCGAACACCCGCATTCCGTCTTCACGATTGAACTTGCGATTGCGTTCGAGCACTCGTAGCTTCAACAGATATACGATGAGTTTTTCCAGGTCGAAGTGATGCCCGGCTTCCAGATTGTCGAGCATGTCCCAGCGCGCGCGCTGCAGAGCCTGCTCGCCCCGCAGCGGCGAGGTCTCGGCCAGCGCGTTGCGCGCGAGCTCCTCTACGCCTCCCACGTGGGTTCCATCGCCGCCGTTATCTGCGATACGCAGGTATTTTTCGACGTCTTCGCTGAGCGAGGCACCGCGTAGGCGCGCAAGCGCGTTGCGCAGGCCGCGCTCGAACATGTACCACGTGTTCAGCACCGCGATAGGGCTGGTTTCGGCGTGTTCAGGCACGTACCGCACGCTGTTCAGCACTGCGACGTCGGACGCCGTACACTGCTCGGCACAGCGCTCGAGAAACTCATCGCTCGAGATAAACTCCTCGGTCTCATACTGCAGAAACGGGAGCGTCGCGACGAGGTAGTAGTACTGACTCACGTAGACTCGCTCCCTTCCAGCTCCGCAGCCGCTTCATCAAGCGCTTCGCCGAGACGGGGGCTAAGGTAGAGCCGAAGCATCTCGGCGACGCCGTCGGCCGAGAAATCGTAGTATGCCGACCCGTCGCGTTCGCTGACAATGAAGCCTTTCTCAACCTCAGGGCTCGGTTTGATCTCGATTCCCGAGCTCAACTGCTTCGCCAGCTTCGAGCGCAGGCTTTGCTCGAGCTTTTTGAGCTCCTCTTCCGGCAGGAGCACCTCGAGCTGCCCCTCTTTGCCTTCCGCCCAGGCGCCGATCAAGGTGACCACCGCGCGCTCAAGAGTTTCGCCGCTGTAGGCTCCGGCCACCGAGCTGTCGATCACCTCGGCAAAAACGCTCTGTATGCGCCGGCGCAGCTGCAGCAGCAGGTCGCGCCCGGCCTGCTTCAGGGCCTCACGTCCCGAGGCTTCCCGCTTCTGCGCCTCCTGCTCGGCTTCTGCAACGATCTGTTCGGCGTTCTTGCGCGCCTCGGCAACGATCTCTTCCGCTCGCTGCTCGGCATTGCTGATGATCTCGGAGGCTTGGGTCTCCGCGCTCTTCACGCCCTCGGACTTTATTCGATCGATAAGTTCTTTCAGCTGAACATCCATACCCGCCTATCCTTTGCTGATGCTTAAAGTTTTGTCGACTGTACTAGTCTATTATCGTTTTCGCAAGATCGAAAACGGTCCGCGCTTGTGTCAGCGCTCCCACTCGAGTTGCCACCTCACGACTTCGTCGGACGTGACGTACTCCGCGATGGAGCTCCGGTAACGAATGCGGCGAGCATCGGGCGAGAGCTCGCCGAAGTTGTAGTCGACGATGCGCGCAGGAGCGCGCACCTCGAAGGCCAGGTCGTAGCCGGCGAGGAACTCCTCGGCGAACGCGCGGGTTTCCTCCTCCAGCTCGTCTACTGTGCTTTCAAGGATCACCTGCGTGTATTGCATTCGTCCGTCGGTTTCGCTCAGCGCAACGTAGTCACGCCTTCCCGCATACACCGCGTTGAGCGCTTCGAGCGTCGCAAACGAGAGCTCGGCGTCCACCACAGCGCGGCCGTTGCGTTCGGTGCGTTCGTAGGACCGCAGCGCCAACCCGTCCGTCTCGCGCGCCAGGCGCTCGAAATCGCGCTTTTCAAACGGGACCGGCAGCTGAGAATCGTCATTATCGAACATGCCGTACCCGACCAAATCGGCATCCGCTTCGTACAACATGCGAATACGCCCGCTGCCGTCGTTCTCGATTGTGATTCGCGTCTCAAGATCAAGACAGCCGGTCAGCGCGAACAGGGTTACTGTCAGAGCAAGCAGTCGTTTCACTGATA
>PUNW01000222.1 GCA_003552665.1 Spirochaetaceae bacterium
GAATAGAGCGTGCCGATCATGACGAGGATCGGTAACAGCGGCAGGACCATGTTCACCTCGGTTAAGCGCTGCAGCGTCGCATCCACCCTTCCGCGGTACCAGGCGCCGACGGCGGCGAGAATCAGGGTCGAAACACTGCTCCCCACCGCGGCGAGGATACCGAACGCGAGCGCAGGCCGGGTTCCGTACAGCAGCGCCACCGCAATATCGCGTCTAACATGGTCCGTACCGGCGACTCCGTGTACCTGCCCGTAGCGGACGAATCGCGCTTCCAGATCCGAATCAGGCTCAAAGGCGACGCCCTCGATCTCGAGGCGATAGGTCCCGTGAAGCGGCTCGGGAGCATCACGGTCGGAATCGTGGTCCCGAAAAAGCCCGATACTCGGTCTGAGATCGTCGAGTTCGCGGCGCAGGCTGTCGAGTTGGTCGATACGGACGGTGTGCTCCCGTTCCAGGCCGCCCTGCAAGATGCTGAAACTGCGCTCGTCGGGGGTTACCCATCGCACCGTCGCAAACGGCCGCCGCGTATCGTACTGCGCGCGCATAAAAAGGTTGAGCTCGGGGGGAAACCCGTCGTGATCATACTCGAACTCGAATACGATCGAGATCTCGTTGTGTTCATCGCCTATCTCGCGTTGCTCCTTGACCTCCGGACGGCGCTCGCTGTCGAGCACCAGCGTCTCCGGCAGGTTCGTCCCCGGCAGCGCGTTGTACCAAATGGGACGGGCGTTCCGCGGCGAATCATGCCAGACCGCACCGCCGCGCCACAGTCGGATCGCCTGCTGTTGGGGCAACGTCAGCAGTGAATACAGCGCCAGTGCGAAGAACACCAGAATAAGGAGCAACCCCGCGATAGCTGATGGGTAACGCCTGATCTCGCCTAACAGCCCTTTGACCGGTATCATGAGCGCTCCCCTGCGAGACCGACTTTGATCCGCGGATCAACGAGCGCATAGAGAAAATCAAGCACAAAGACCGTAATCCCGAGCAGATAGGCGTACACGATCACCGTACCCAGTATCACCGGCGTGTCGTACAGATTGATCGCCTCAACCGTCACAGTGCCGATGCCGGGCCAGTTGAATACGCGTTCGAGTACAATCGCACCGGTCCAGAGGCCGATAATGCTCAGCATGAATGAGGTGATGATCGTCGGGAGGGTAGGGCGAAGGATGTAGCGGCGCTCAATCACAGCGGAGCTGAGGCCCTTCGCTTTGGCCAGCTCGACGTAGTCTTCACTCGAGTAGATCAGAAAGAACGTCCGCCACGAATATACCGCCAGGAACACTGCACTGATAACGATGGCTGATACCGGAAGCACCAGGTGTCGGAGCACGCTCGCGGCGTACAGCAACGGGTGATCAGGTGCCGGTGCGGCAACCATTCCTCCGAACGGAAACCAGCCCAGTAAAGCGGAGAAAATCAATATCAGAAAGATCCCATAGAACCAGCTCGGTGCGGCCGAGGTCGGCGCCAGCGCCACGAACAGCCGATCCAGTTTGCTTCCGTAGCGACGCGAAAGAAACAGCGCGACGAACACGGCGATCCCGAACAGACCCAGTTCGGCGGTCGCAAACAGCAACAGTGTTGGAGCAAGGCGTTCGAGGATGATGAGGCGAACCAGTCGTGAGCCCGAGTCGCTGGTCATCTCGTGCGAACGACCGAGATTGAGCGTAAGCGCGTTGCCGAGGTAACGAAAGCTACGGATCATGAACGGTTGATCGAGCCCGCGGCGGGTGACCTCTCGTTCCACCATCTCCTCCATCAACTCCGCTCTCCGCTCGCTCGGTAACTCCATCAGCTCCTCGTCGGCGGCGACCTGAGTAGCAACTCGTTCCTGTATCTGCGCTTGGCGGATCTCGTCGACGTACCCGCCCATGTTGGCGATCAGCACGGCGATATACACCGCTACAATCACCGTGGCGGCGATCGCGAGCAGACGCCGCAGGATGTAGCGCGACACCCGCAGCCCGGTTCCGCGCCCTGAGGCGGGTTGGTCACCCGAGACGCCTGGTGCCCTGGCCACGGGAGCTCCGGCAGGATCGTGTGAATTACTCATCGGTGTCAGGGGCTACGACGAACTCGCTCGTTTCAAAGCTCGGGATGCTCACGATTAGCGGCGAGACGATCGCCTCGAGCCGGGTAGCTCCTGTTTCGAGATCGGCGGTCATCTCATCCTCGAGCGTAGCCTCATAGACGTTGTCACCGGCATGCTCGGCGTCGGCACTGTAAACGAGCTCGCCTGTGGCATCAAACACCAGGAACTGTACCCTGTCGATGTCTTCCGGGTCGTAGGGGCTGCCGCCGTGCGATACTGCGATCTCAAAGGTGGCGGCTTCACCGGGTACCACCGATGCCGGTCCGTGGACCTCAAGATCCGCTATGTGTGGTTCGTCGTAGCGATCCCACTTCTCGAAGGTATCAGGAAACTCCTCGTAGCGCTCCAGGACAAGCGAACCCTCGACCGGCTGCGCTTCAACAAGCTTGTACGGGCCTGTGCCGACCCATAGGTGCTCCTTCCGCTCATGCCATTCGGCAAGGTTGTCCCAGCGGTCGGCGACTTCTTCCTCATCGGCGTAGTGCCCGAGAACGCTCTCGTAGGGGAGATAACCTTGTTCACGGGCTTCGCCGAGCTCGTCGGCGAGGATCGCGAGGCTGGGGCCGCCGACGTAGCTGATCCATTCGACCTCGAGCCGGTCGGCCTTGTCGCTGCTGAAGGCCAGCTCCTCATTGCGCTCGGCTCGCATCCCCAGAGCCAGAGTGTGCCAGGCTCCTGGACCGTGCGCGTAGGCCGGGAAAAAGGTAGCGACGTTCTCTTCGGCGTCGATCAGGTAGTTATCGGCATAGTACTCGATGGTGAGTGGATCTTCAGAGGTAATCCGAAGCCCTCGGAAGTTCTCCCGAAAACTCTCGTAGGCCGGAACCTGCGCCGCGTCGAACAGCTCACTGTCCTCCTTTGCACGGTCAAAGCTCAGAATCATGCCCAGGACGACGTCGGCGACCGAGAGCGGTGATCCGTCATGCCAGGTCGTCTCGAAGAACTCATCAGGATAGGTGACGACGCTGCGCCGTCGAGCAGTGAGACCGTCCGGGTGCTCCTCAGCGACGGTGGTGAACTCCTGAGCCACCGGATCCCAGCCGGCCCAGGCGTCTTCCGGGACCTCGATCTCTTCAGCAAACTCGAGATCCACCCAATCGTCGCTACGGCTGACCGGAAGCCCTTCCTGCACGGTGAGCTCCGCCGATTCGATGCGCTGCGGCAACGGCAAACCGGTAAACGGGTCGCGTTTGGTGCCTTCATCGGACGTGGCACGGATGACCATCTGATCGTAAACCCAGTTGCTTCCGTTCAACGGATTCCACGGCTCGGTGAGGATGCCCGGTGTGCCGAGGCGAAACGTCTCGGCATCAGCCCGGTTCTGCAGCGTGAGCGCCCACAGCCGCGCTCCGCTGACTCCGCCGCCCAGATCTGCGGCGACCGTGACGTCGGTTCGTCGCGGAGTGGCGACCACCTGATCGGCTATCCATACGCGGGCGGAGTCTTCCAGCGTCAGGCGCAGCGCATCGGCAAATAGCTCGTTGCGCTCTTCGAGAGTGTCAAAATCGCGCTGAAGCAGTCGGTCGGCGAGCTCGTCCAGCTCCGGGCTCGGCTCATACGCCTGGAAGAGCGGCTGCGGGAGGCCGCGCGGGGTGTAGTACAGGGCGAAATTGGCCGCCTGATCGCGGTTCACGAGCGTGGCGACCCAGCTTCCGGTATACACGTGAAATGTGCCCTCGGATGGTGTTGCCGCAGTGGTCATCGGGGCGGCCTCGTCCGAGGTGCGGTAAAGCCGTTCGACCTCGAATCCGATATCCTCCAGCTGATTGGAGACGTAATCGCCGAGCTCGCGTCGCTCGTCTTCGGTTCTAATCACGAAGACCAGCTCGACCGGCTCTCCCTCGTAATGCCAGGTTCCATCAATACGCTCGGCACCGAGTGCCTGCATCTCTTCGCTGATGATATTTTCGGCGCGCTCAGAGTCATAGGCGTATTCGAGCTCCAGCGCGCGCGCGGCATCGGCGACGCGCGCGTAATCGGGAAACGCGGTTGAGATCGGGTGAAACCGCGGGCGAGCCAGGCCTCCGTATATCTCTTCCACAACGTAGTCGCGGTCCACCAGGTAGTTTACCGCCTCGCGAATCCGCGGTTCCGCGAAGGGATTGAGGTCTCCCGTGCCTTCGAACTCGGGCCCGGCGGGATTAAAGGTCAACTCGACCGACTGGCCGAACGACTCCTCCCATTCGAGCCCCTCGCCTTCGATCTCATCCAGTATGTCCGGGCTGGAAATACCGGCGGCGTACATGTCGAGATCGCCGGCCGCCAGGCGTGCGATAGCGCCGGAGGTGTCGGTTTCTTCGAGCGCGACGATCTGCTCGACCCAGTCCGGTTCTACCGCCTCGGGCTCCTCAGGGGCGGCCTCCGCAGGCGGATCTTCGGCCGGTTCACAGGCACTCATTGCCAACGCAATCAGAATTACCAGCGCCGGCGACAACGGCGGCCTGGTTGCTTGTTTGCGTCTCGTCATGGTTCTCACGTGAGGACCTCCCGGGACTGCAGCCGGGTTTGGTGTCTCGGTAGGCCACGTCCCTATGACCGACCCGTGAAGGCCGGTCGTAGTGTCTCTAGCCTACACCGACCCTTGCGGGAGGTGTCAACACCGCGCGGACCCCAGGCTCCGTGGGGCTTAGGTGTGCTTGATACGTTGCGACGGCGGATTCGCACCGCTGGATCTATACACATGGACAATAACGATATTTCCTTAGTGATATACAATTCGGCTTGCGTATTACCGCGGTTGGCGGTACAATCAGCGGCACAAAAACCTGATAGACCTTGTCGAGTATACGGCCTTACGTATGCGGCTGTGTGGTTTGCGTAGCTGCAGGCGCAGATGCCGGCAAGGAAAGCTTTCAGGAAGAAATTAGGAGGAAAGAGTAGTGAGATTGAGAGTCGTTTTGGCGATAGGGGCCGTGGTGGTAGCGGCCGTATTGGTGGCATGCCCGACGGTC
>PUNW01000103.1 GCA_003552665.1 Spirochaetaceae bacterium
AGTTGACGGTCGCGGATCTGGATCTGGGCGCAGTCGAGGTCAACGTTGGAGCGGACCTCAACAATCCCTATACGGTGAGCTTCGATGGTGGGCTCTCGGTGGTCGAGTATGGTCAAAACATGACCGTGGAGATGAGCCTGGACCCTCCGTTGCCGCCTGACGAGGTGAGGTGGTTTTTGGGGAGCACGGAAATCTTGCAGGCAGCGGGTGAACACAGCGTTACAGTCGGTCCCAATGGCTTAGCGGTGAGTCCGGGAAGGTACTGGCTTGGCGTGCTGGTGCGTCGGGGGACCATGCTGAGCTCGCGAGCGATTGCCTTCCAGGTAACTTCGACACATGACGGCGCGGAATGGTCGGGCACCCTACCCATACCCGCAATCGGCCAGTATGTCCTGGCCGCCCGCTGGCAGTCCACCGACCCCGATGACCAGTTGGTCTCGGCGGAACTCGCGGCGCCCCCGCTCGATCCCAGCGGTGTACCGGATGACGCCTACTTTGACCACCAGTGGAATCTGAGCGAACTGGAAATGCCGCAGGTCTGGCAACGGCTTACCGGAAACCCTTCGGTTATTGTAGCGATCGTTGATACCGGAATCGCTCAGAATCTATCAGACCTGCAGGGAACCAGTTTTGTGCCCGGGCGGAACACTGCCGAGAATAGCGGCAATACCGACGATGAGATGGGGCACGGCACCATGATTGCGGGCGTGATTGCCCAGAGCACTAACAACGACCTCGGAGTCGCCGGCATGGCCCACGGTGTGAGCCTGATGCCGATCAAGATCATTCCGGCGAGCGATAGCCCACCGCCGCCCGGCTACGATCCGCTTGTGGCCGCGGCGGAGGGCGTCGAATGGGCGACCGACAACGGTGCGGATATCATCAATCTTAGTCTGGGGGAAGCTCTGGACGCTGATCCCAACGATCCGTCACTACTCGCTCTGCTGGATGCCATTCAGTACGCCCACTCAATGGATGTGACGGTAGTCGCAGCGGCGGGCAACATAGAGCCTCCCGACAATCCCGGTGATCCGGTTATCAACGACGTCTCACTGGTTGCCGCGTCTCCGTATACTCTGGCAGTTGGCGCAACCGTCCCGGGAGGAGCGCGTGCGGCCTACTCCAGCTGGGGCCCCGGGGACGAGCTCGACGTCATGGCTCCCGGTGGCTGCGACATGGACGAACTGCTTGCCGGGGAACCGTGCGGCATTCTGCACCAGGCAACGGGACTGATAATCAATCCTCCGCCAAGCTCTCCTCCCTTTGCCGTACCGCTTGCCGAGGACTTCGTGTTCTCACGTGGTACTTCAGTCGCGGCGCCTCACGTTTCGGCACTGGCCGCGCTGCTGAAGTCGCTAAACAGCGAACTGACACCGGCCGATATCCGCGCCGCCATATCGAACAGCGCCGATCCTATCGCCGGGGACTCGCGACAAACCGGAGCTGGGCTTATCAACCCGCCGGCGGCCGTGCTGTCCGTCAATCCGCTCTATCATCTCGTAGAGCGCTGGGTGCTCCGTTCGCCGGGTGAGCATGCCGGCTCTGAAGCGTGGCGCATGCGCGGCGATTCCGGAGAGCTCAAGGTGAGCGGCCCGGTAGATCTCCTGCTGCGATACAATCTGGCCGACGTAACGATGGAGCTTGTAGTCCACGACCGAAACCACGATACGGTGGCGGCCGTTCAGGGGACGGTCGGCGGTCAGGAGCTGGTGATGAGCTTTGACTACAATCCGCACCGGGCACCCTATACCGTTGAAGTCCGCTTAACGCCGTGAGGTACGCGTAAACAACTCAGTGCCACTCTTTAGTCGCACATTTCACGCATCACCGTATGCATTCTAATTCACGGGTGAGGCGTATCAATAGAGCCGGAAGGCTCACAGGAGCGATTCCCATGCGCGTGTGCACGCAATGAACAGCGTCCTGCTGTTCTCGCTCGACCCCAGTTCTCGAGAGAACGTCCGCGGGTTTCTCGCTCGTCGCGGGTACCGGGTGGATATAGGGGAGAGTCTTGGGCACGTGCGCGAGCTTGTTGACCAGTATGGCTACGACGTGCTGCTTGCCGATATCGACGATTCGTACGAGCTGTTCCGCGAGGTTCTCAGTTTGCGCGAGGACGCGACTCCGGAGTCGGTTTTGCTCGCAATCGCCCAGCGAGGTATACTGTCGAAGATAGACTCGGTTTCGGAGGAGCACGAGTTCGAGGTTGTCGAGAAGCCGTACTCGATGGAACGCCTGCGGCTGAATCTCGAGCGTAGTTTAGAAGCGCGCCGGCTGCGTTACGAGGCCGACAGCCTCCGCCACGAGCGCCACCTCATCCACGATACGCAGGCGTTCATCGCGGTGAGCCAAGTAACCAAGGACGTACTGGAGCTCGCCCGCAAGGTTGCACAAAGCGACTCCACCGCGATTCTCACCGGCGAGACCGGCACCGGCAAGGAGCTGGTGGCCGGCGCCATTCACTACGAGAGCGCCCGCGCCGACGGGCCGTTTGTGAAGGTGAACTGCGCCGCGCTGCCGACGCAGCTGCTGGAAAGCGAGCTGTTCGGTCACGAGAAAGGCGCGTTTACCGGGGCGGATCGGCTGCGGATCGGCCGCTTTGAGCACGCCAACACCGGAACCATCTTCTTCGACGAGGTCGGCGATATGAGCCTCGAGACGCAGGCAAAGGTGCTGCGTGTGGTGCAGGAACGCGAGTTTCAGCGCCTCGGAAGCAGCCGCACCATCTTCACCGATGTTCGCATCATCGCCGCAACCAACAAGCCGCTTGAGGATCTGGTAGCTGCGGGTGAGTTTCGCGAAGACCTGTACTATCGGCTCAACGTCATCTCGATCGAGATTCCGCCGCTGCGCGAACGTCGCGAGGATATCCTCCCACTTGTCGATTTCTTCTCTCAGAAGCTCGCGGGAGATCTCAAGAAGCCACGCAAAGAGTTCAGCTCCGAGGCGGTGGTTGCGCTTCTGGGATACTCCTGGCCCGGCAATATTCGTGAGCTTCAAAACGTGGTGGAGCGCGCGGTATTGCTCTCCGACGGGCCCACGATCACGGTGCACGATTTGGGGCTTCCCGAGCAGTTGCACACCGATGAAGAAACCGGCGAAGATGTCTCGGTGCGGCTGCCTCTGGGGGGTGCGGATTTGAAACTCGTGGAACGCAGTCTTGTAATTCAGGCTCTCGAGCGCAGCGACTGGGTTCAGAAAGATGCGGCCGCATTGCTCGGCGTCTCTACTCGCGTCCTGAATCACAAGATTCGCCGTTTCGGAATCAAGCATCCGCGTTGGCGGCGAAACGTGTGATCAGGCCCCCATCGGGCCTTTTTTTGGCGGTTTGAATTACATATCTGTAATTAAGTTACGCCTTAGTATCGTTTTGTCGACACCGCTGCTCTACTCCGATGCGGCGAACCACGCAATCCGGCACGGTAAATGCCCGCGAGGGCGTCACATAAGAATCGGCTGCAGAACCGCAAGCTCGGCATGGGAATTGCTTCGTCTTCCGTATCTTAACGAACGGAGGCAGTTATGCAATGTTCCACCCCCATGTATAAAAGTAAGCGAACTGCCGGCCTCAACGGTTCAATGCGCCGCGCGGTTGCGTCGTGTTTCGCGATCGTAACGGCACTGCTTGCTACGGCAGCAATCGTAGCGTGTGACACCCCGCATACCGAAGCTCCCCGGCACTCGGGCAGCGACTCGGACAGCGGCTCTCTGCTTGTAACTATTGATTCCGGGGGCTCGCTCGGAGCACTCACGCTCCTGCCGGGCACCAGTATGGAGCCCGAGGAATACCGGATAACCGGTGAGGGCCCGTCGGGATCGAGTTTTGAGACCTGGACGAGCGGAGGTTCAAGTGAGATTCAGGATCTGCGGCTCGGCGAGTGGCAGATAGAAGTGTCGGCCTTCAACGCCGACGAGGAGGAGATCGGCTACGGCAGCGGTACGGTGGAGATCGAGAACGGGCAAACCTCAGAACTCAACATTTTGGTGCGTGCTCTGACCGGCAGCGGCAGCCTTTCGCTTTCGGTGGTGTGGCCCGCCGACGAGGTAGAGAACGGCGAGGTCACGGCCACGCTCGCGTCACCATCGGGTGAAAGCGAATCGCTCGCGTTTGAAGCGGTCGCCGACGGCGAGGCTTCGTTCTTCAGCGACGAGGTCGACGCCGGGTACTACACGCTCATCCTGCAGCTTCTCGAGGACGACCACGTTGTGGCGGGAGCGGTCGACACCGTCCGTATCGTGCAAGACGGTCTGACCGAGGGCACCTTCAACTTCGAGGATCTCAACCATCCCACAGGCGACATAGACATCATCGTGGTGCCGGAGATGGATGACCCGCTCGAGGTAGCGATTACCGGCGGGACCGAAGCACTCGGCTACGGCGAGAGCATGACGGTCTCGGCCGAGGTTGAGAACGCCGGCGACTCGGCGCTTGAGTATACCTGGTATCTGAACGGTGCCGAGGTTGGAAGCGACGCCGAGCTTACGGTGGGCGCCGATCTGAGCGCGGGTAGCTATCGATTGGATGTTGTGGTGTTCACCGACGACGGACGGCGTTCCGGCTCGGCCGACCACAGCTTCGCAGTGGAGTAGGGCGATTATGAAACGTACGAACATCGCGACGCACCGGGGAAGCCCCCCGGTGCGCCGCACCGCGGCGCAGTGGATCGCGCCGTTCTTGATTGTGGGTGTGCTGATGCTTGCGGTCTCATGCTCGCAAAGCGTGGGTTCGAGCAGCTCCGACGGCAGCGTTACGATCGCGATCGGCGAGTTGGATGCCGCCTCGGTCTACGGCGATCAGAACCTTCAGCCCACGAGTTATATCTTTAGCGGCACCGGCCCGAACGGTGCAACCTTTTCGCTGATCAGCGACGACACGAGCACTACGGTGCAGTCTCTAACGGCGGGCGAGTGGCGTATCAGCGTTGAGGGCGTGAACGACCAGGACGAAGTTGTGCTCGCCGGCGAAACCGTGATCGAGGTCCAGGCTTTCTCGGACACCGAAATTGAGCTCGTTTTGGAGCCTGTAACCGGTGTGGGAACG
>PUNW01000107.1 GCA_003552665.1 Spirochaetaceae bacterium
CGAAACCACTACCCAGATGAGCGTCTCAGCCTTCCAGACCGCCTTTTGCAGTGAGCGCTTGGCCCACTCGACAATCTCGTTCATCGCGCCGCTGAGCCTGATCATGTGACCAAGGGCGACGATCAGCAGAATCAGGATTGCATACTCAACGTACCCGGCGACCCCGTCAACCAGCGCACCTGAGATCGTCATCGCCTCGAAATCCAGGTGCAGGATTGCGCTGAACGGTGCCAACCCAAAGATCAGGTTGAACACAATGCCGATTACGATACCCCAGGTGAGCGAGACCAACAGGTGGTAGCCCTTGAACGCGATAATGATGACCGCGGCGAAGGGAATCAGCAAGATTAGCCCCGCCGGATCAGCGTACTCCGCGATGATCTCGGCCCCGGCCCCGGCCCCGGCGGCTGCTTCCGGAGCTGCGCCGAACAGCATGTACAGGATGATCACCGGAATCGCGGCGATGATCACGTACGGAAAACGAAACTTAACGACCCCGGGGACGTCGGTGTCCTGCGTAGCCGCCGACACGATGGTTGTATCCGAAATCGGGGCGAGCTTGTCACCGAAGGCCGCACCG
The DNA here is from genome assembly GCA_003552665.1 of Spirochaetaceae bacterium. GTDB lineage: Bacteria > Spirochaetota > Spirochaetia > DSM-27196 > SLAA01 > B1Sed10-166. The sequence continues at coordinate 581 of PUNW01000107.1, forward strand.
CTGAGGATCGCGCCGGCGAGGATCAGCGGGTGCGCCCCTACGGCGATTCCTGCCGGGTACATCAGGATCCCGAACGCCACAGCCGTTCCGTAGCCGGTCCCCACGGCGGAGGCGAACGCCGAAGCCAGGATGAAGGTCAACATGGTGAACACCGCGCCGGTAGCTCCGGTCAAATCGGCGATCCAGATCAGCCCCTCAACCAGCCCGCCTTCCTGGAGCACGTTCGAGAACATCCCGGCGAAGAACCAGGCGACGATCGCGACCGCGCCGATCGTTCGGGTGAACCCTTCGAACACCGCCTTGGCATAGGTATGCTTGTCCTGTTTGCACAGAACCATACCTACGATCAAGGCGATGACCGCACCGGTGGACAGTCCGTTGGTTGTGACTACCTCGGCAAGACTGACGACAACCGCCCACACGATAAACAGCAGCATCGGAATCACGGAGCCGAACACACCAAGTCGAAAGTCAAGCCGGGTGATTTCGTCGACTTGAGGGTCGGCGTGAAATTCCTTCCTCTCGTCGGACATAACTCCCTCCTTAAAGTTTTTGGAGTTTCCCTTGTTAACTTTATTACCTATCGTTCAGCGCGCTCGGCACCTAATGACTGCAATTCCTGAGAGTAAGTGTAAGAAAATCAATAAGCTGCTAGCTAAAAGAAATATCCCAGATGTGATTTAAATCTAATCAAATGGTAATACGGGTTGCATGATAACGCAAGAGACGGTTTCCGGTTTATCGATATTTGACAATTGCCTAAGGGGGGCGTAAGATACAGCGATTCCGGTTACAAAACCATTTTTCGCGTAAGGGGGCAACATGAAGAAGATTGGGCTCATCCCGCGTCTGATCATCGCGATCATCGTGGGAATCATCGTCGGCTTTTTCTTCCCTCAGTGGGTGGGGAATCTGCTGTACACCGTCTCGGAGATCTTCGGGCAGCTGTTGATGTTCGTGGTTCCGTTGATCATCCTAGGGTTCATCATACCGGGGCTGGCTGAGCTTGCCGAGAGTCCGGGGAAACTGCTTGGAGCTACGGCGGGGCTGGCGTACCTCACCACTGTTGTGATGGGTGCAATCGCGTTTCTGGTCGGCATGGTGGTCATCCCGGCATTGGCACCGGAGCTGATGGTAATCGATGAAGAGGCTGGATTGTCACGTTACTTGGAGATCGAGATCCAACCGATCATCGGCGTCATGACCGCACTGGTAACGGCGTTCGTGTTCGGCCTCGGCGCTCATGCGCTGCGGCGACGAAACAGCACCAGCGTGCTGTTCAACTTTATGGACGAGGTTCGTGAGGTCACCCGTATGGTGATCCGCAAGCTTATCATTCCGTTTCTGCCGCTCTATATCGCAGGTATCTTTGCCAACATGGCGGCCGAGGGAGTGGTTTTCGAGACGCTCGCGGTCTTCGGCCCGCTGTTCGTGCTGGTTATCGCGCTGCAGATAGGATTTCTGCTGGTCTATTTCTTTATTGCCGGCCGCGTCTCACCGGAAAATCGGCCTCTGCAGAGCCTGCGCAAGATGCTCCCGGCCTACACCACCGCGCTCGGCACGGTCTCAAGCGCCGCGACCATGCCGGTTACGCTGCAGAGCGCCAAGACGCTGAACGTGGAGGAAGACATCCCGGACTTCACCGTTCCGCTTTGCGCCACGATTCACCTCACCGGCAGCACCATCGCGCTCGTTCTGAGCGCAGTTACGGTGTATGTGATGCAGATCGGCACGCCGGCGCTCACGGAGTTTATTCCGTTCATATTGCTCCTCGCGCTCGTGATGATCGGTGCTCCCGGTGTTCCCGGCGGTGCGGTAATGGCCGCACTCGGCATCATGCAGGTCACGCTCGGGTTCACCGAGGCCCAGTTGGCCTTGATGATAGCGCTCTACATGGGGCAGGATCCGTTCGGGACAGCCTGCAACGTTACCGGCGACGGCGGCATCGCGATCATGATCAACAAGCTGGCCCAGCGGTTGAAGCGCAAAGGCGGTGGCACCGAACCGCCGGAGGCAGAGGCAGCATAGATTTTCGAGTACGCGGACAACTGCTTAGGCGGCGTCGGCTCCCGGTTTTTCCACACCGGGTACGGCGCCGCCTTTTCTTTGCAGCTCAACGGCACCCTGCAGCTCGTCTCCGATTGCGGGACGGAGCTTACCCTGGAGCTTCCGCCGTGATTACAACCGAAGCGGGTGTCGGTAGCTTTCCATTGGCCGCCAACTCCGGTAGGCTTACCCCATATGAGACTTCTGATCATCAGGCATGCCGATCCCGACTATGCGAACCACACGATCACGGATGCGGGGCATCGTGAGGGCGAAGCGCTCGCTCGGCGGTTGGCCGCGCTTAAACTCGCGCGGATTTTCAGCTCGCCACTGGGGCGTGCGCAAGATACTGCGAGGTATACGAGTGAGCTAACCAGAGTGCCGGTCGAAACCGAATCGTGGTTGGAGGAGCTCCACGAGTTGCGCATGCAGACGGGTCCGGCCTCAGGCTACATGGCCTGGGACCTGCACGGGCACGTGGTGCGCGCGGATCCGGCTCGCGCGGTGAACGGCGTCTTATGGGAGGAGGATGGGCTTGCCGAGCCGCGGTTCCCGGAGGTCGTAGACTGTGTGGCTCGCGACTCGGATGCGTTCGCTGAGAAACTCGGTTTCAAGCGTGAAGGGGGGCGTTACCGAATCATCCGGGCTAACCGTGATCAGATCGCCGTCTTCTGTCACCAGGGGCTTGCGCTTACCTGGTTGGCGCACCTCCTCGAGCTACCGGTGTTGCTGGTGTGGGCCGGGTTCTGGCTTCCGCCTTCCAGCGTGACGACAGTTCTGTTCGACGAGCGAGACGATATCTGGGCAACGCCTCGGTGTCTCGGCCTCGGCGACGTGTCGCACCTGTACGCCGCCGGGCTTCCGGTTCAACCGGCAGGCATCAAAGCGAACTTCAGTTGACTTTGCAGACGGTACGCAACCGGCTTGCGCCGTTGAACCCGGGAAGCGTACCGCGGGAGGCCGGCCGCGTCTCTAACGCGATTGCCTTGGCGTTTACTTGGACGCGAACCCGATGAACCCGCGCACGTAGTACTTCTGCAGGAGCATGTAGACCGCCAACGGCACAAGCGTAGTCAGAATCGCAGCTGAAGTGAGCACGCCCCAATCTACATGATACTCTCCTCGCAGCAGCGGGATGCGTTGTGTCGCAAGCATCATACGCGGCTGATAGATCGAGATCAGCGCGAAGAAGAAGTCGTTCCAGACCCAGGTAAACTGCAGCGCGAACACGGAGGCCATGCCCGGCCAGCTCATCGGCACCACTACGCGAAAGAAAATCGTGAGCGGTCCGGCCCCGTCTACGCGAGCGGATTCCTCGACCTCGCGCGGCAAGGTGGAGAAATACCCGCGCAGAAAAAGGATGATCCAGGGTGCTCCCCAGGCGCTGTGAATCAGAATCAGTCCCAGGTATGAGTTCACCAGCCCGAGATCCGAGAGAATCTGGAAGAGCGGAACCGCGATCATATGCGGCGGGACGGCCAGCAACAGGATTATCACGAAGAAGATGCCGGTGCGAGCAGGAAACTTGTACCGTAGGAAACCATACGCAGCCATCGCGCCCAGAATAATCGGGATCACGGTCCCGGGTACGGTCACCAAGGCGGAGTTCGCCAATCCCTGTGCAAGCGGCGCGGTGCGATGCGCCCAGGCGTCGACATAGTTGTCGAGCGACATGTTCTCCAGCTGTACGGTCCACCAGCCGCGGATTACCTCTTCGTAGGGGCTGATCGAGGTTACCACAAGGCCCGCGAACGGGATGATCCATATCAGCGCGAAGGCGTAGGCTATGACGTACTGAGCGGTCCGCTGAGCTTTCTGTCTGCGAGTATCAGCAACAAGCGAACTCATGCCTGCACCTCCCTTGCATTGCGCCGTACCAGCCAGATTCCCACCAGGACCGTGAACAGCGTGAGGATGGTAGCGACTGCGGCTGCGATGTTCTCTTCCAGAGCGCGGAATGCGTAGATATACATCTGCAGCGAGAGCACCATCGACGAGCCGCCCGGTCCGCCTCCCGTGGCGGTATAGACAATGTCGAAGATCTTGATCTCCCACAGGAGCGTCATTGCAATGACCACAGTGGTGACCGGTGCAAGCATCGGTATCGTGATCTGCATGAACTTACGCATTGTGCCTGCACCGTCGACATCGGCCGCTTCATACAGCTCTTTCGGTATCGTCGAGAGCCCGGAAGAATGCATGGTCAAGCTAAAGCCGGTCCAGAGCAGGACCGAACCGAGAATGAGCGAGGCCAGCGATGTGTGCGGATACGCCGTCCATGATCGGGTGAGCACCCCCTCGGCGCCGAATGCTTCGAGTAGGTTAGGGATGATGCCGGCGCCCTCGTTGAAGATGAACCTGATGAGCACGCCGCCGACCACCATCGGCACTACCATGCCGAGGAAGATGA
>PUNW01000275.1 GCA_003552665.1 Spirochaetaceae bacterium
CGGACCACCTCGTCGATACCTTGCTTGATTCCGCCGCGTCCGGCGTGAACCGTGTGGAGCGTGAGGGCGTCTCGCACGAGCATCCGGCACGCTTTCTCCTGATCGGTACGATGAACCCGGAGGAAGGCGAGTTGCGCCCGCAGTTCCTCGACCGGTTTGGACTGTGCGTCACGGTCTCGGGGGTTCGTGATCCGGCGCAGAGAGAAGAGCTCGTGCGCAGACGGCTCGCCTTCGAGGACGCGCCGGCGGCATTTGTCGAGTCGTGGCGAGAGCACGAGGAGAAGCTCGCCCGGCATATTGCCGGTGCGAGGGATGCGTTGGCTGCGGTGGAGCTTCCCGACCGTATCTGGAGTACGATCGTTCGCCTGGCGGCCGCCGCTGAGGTTCACGGGCACAGGGCGGAGCTTGCCATAGCGCGTGCGGCCCGCGCCCTGGCCGCGCTCACCGAGGAAGCGAGCGTCTCGAGTACCGAGGTTGCCGAAGCCGCGCGCTTCGTGCTGCCGCACCGGCTGCGGAGTATGCCGCTTCAGCTCGGTGGCGAGATCGACGAGCAGGTGGATCAGGTCATCCGTGGCTCGCTCGAGAGTGGTGAGCAAGGCTATTACCTCGACGAGCATGGCGGGAGCGGCAGCGGTGAGCCATCCGGTGACAGCGCCGGCGTCCCGGCACAGGGCGGCAGTCCGGCGGAGAGCGGGAACGGGACGCGATCGCCGGATTCGGACCTGGGTCTGGAGGAAGAGGACGTTGAGATTCCCGGCGCCGCTGCAGCGGGTAGCCTCCTGTTCTCGCATCTCAAAAAAAAACTCCCGAGAGCGCCACTGCTTCGCAGTTCGAGCTCGCAGTCGAAATAGAGCCGGAGATCGTCAATCTCTCGAGTAGCGGGCAGGGCACCGGACGAGGCTCAACGCCGGTTACCGTTTGCACACGAGGGCGTTCGATCGGCACTCGCCCCCTCGAAGCGGGGGAGTTGAGCGGCGACATATCGCTTGCGGCCACGTTACGGACGGCGGCGTTACGGACGGCGGCGTCAGGTGGTGCGATGCAGCTTTCGCTCGAGGATCTTCGCCGCCACCGGCGCGTGGTTCCGGCGGCGACCCTGGTCGTGTTCGTGCTCGACACCTCCGACTCGATGCATACTCGGGAGCGTATCGGAGCCGCCAAAGGAGCGATCCTCTCTATCCTGAACGCCGCTTATCGCCGCCGGGATTCGGTGGCGCTGATCACCTTCCACGGCGACGGCGCTGAGGTACTGCTGCGTCCCACCGGCAGCGTAACGCTCGCCTATCGCAAGCTGCGGCGGGTGCGGGTCGGCGGCCCGACGCCGTTTGCACACGGGCTGCTGCGGGCGGCCGAGCTGATCGAGCGCGAGCGTGGCCGGAATCCGGAGTTGCAGCCGCTGATGGTGGTGCTCTCCGATGGTGACGCAAACGTGCCGTTGCAGCCGGGGGCGGATTGTTTGAGCGAGCTTCGCACCATCGCCGGGCGAATCCGAGCGATGGACGTTCCGGCCGTGTGCCTTGACACCGGTGCGGGCGGAATCGAACGCCCAGGCCCCGGCGGGTTCTCGGCTTCGTTGTATCGCCGCGGGGAGATGCGCAGTATTGCCGCCTGGCTGGGGGCGCATTACCGTCGACTGACGCGTGTGGGAACCGGGGAGGTGGTCGCTGCAGTGCGCGATTCAGGCTTGCGGGTGTGAGGAGTTATCGAGTGTTTGTATAGAGCTATTTGACGTCTCAGGAGTTATCTGGTAAAATTAAGAAACAATAGAGACCTGATGGTGTGAAAGGACAGGAGAACCGTAACTTCTCACGGCAGCACCTGAAGAGATATAGTTGTATGGATTACGTATCACAGTTCTGGAACGGCGAAATCAGCGCCGCAGCATTGAGTGAGCAACTCCGCGATCTGACCGCGATCTGGATGGAAGAGAACTTTGCGCTCCTGGTCGCTTCGGACGCGAGCGGCGGCATCGGGAACAAGCCTCAAGACGTGGTGATGATGGACCCTTGGATGAGCGGCTATTTCACCGCGCGGGTACCGATGCTCGAGATCCTGTGTGCCGGCGGCCGCCCTCTCATGATGATCGGGTCGTTCTCGGTTGAGATGGATCCGGCCGGCGAGGCGATTCGCCTCGGCATGCAGGCACTGGCGCGGGAGGCGGGGTTCCCTGACCTGCCGATTCGCACGCGCAGCGAGGAGAACGTGGTCACCGTCCAGTCCGGAGTGGGCGTTACAGTCATGGGCATTGTCTCGCGTGCTTCGTTACGGGTCGGAACCTCACGTGCCGGTGATCTCGTTGCGGTCGCGGGCATTCCAAAGAACGGCCACAGCTTGCGCCTCGCGGCCGAGGATCGCGAGATTCTCTGTATTCAGGACCTGCTGCTGGTCCGCAACCACGCCGGAGTGCGCGACATGCTTCCGGTGGGCTCGCGCGGGGTGGCGTTTGAGCGCGGGGAGCTCACGCGCAGCAGCGGTCTGGAGTTTCGAGGCCGAAGCTCGATGCTGCTCGAGGATCAGTCGGCGGGGCCGTCGAGCTGCGTGGTGTTTTCTGTAGCCGGTCCGGAGACGTTGGACGAGCTGGGCCTTTCGGTGCGTGCGCCCATCACCGTGATCGGTGAGTTCGTGAAGCCCCGAGATCTGCGACCGGCGGTCGGCGTCTCCTGAGGCGGCGCCGACCGCAGTCTGTTATGAACGGGAGAGCCCCAGGGCCGGCCCAACCGTTCAAGGCAGGTCACCCGTTCAAGCCGGCTCAACCTCGACGATCAGCTCGCTCATCATGGTATGACCGGATATCGGTTCGCGCAGGTAGTCGGAGAGGTCGTGCGGGTTGAAACCGCCGAGCTCCTTAGCAACTTCGTAGTACGGCGTTCGATTACCGTAGCCGGCCGGCGCGAACAGCATATCGGGGTGGATGCGCTCGGTGACCTTAACGCGCGCTTCCGCGGTGCGCCCGTTCCTCGCGCGCAGTCGAATCGTGTCGTTCTCGCGTATGCCGAGCTCATCGGCGCGCGAACGGTTGATCCAGACCCGGTTGGTGTCGTAGTCACGGGTCACCTGAGCGAGGATCTTGATGTTGTTCGTGGCAACGTGCGTATGGTATGCCTGCTTGCCATGTACAACGCGGAACTCGTTGCTCCCGAGCTCGAGCCCGGTCTCCGGCGGATACCACTTCGCGATTGGGTCGAACCCGGCGCGTTCAAACTCCCGGCTGTAGAACTCAAACCTTCCGGAGCGGGTGAACAGCTGTGGAACCGGGCGCGGGCCGTTGCGGTCGTTTGAAACGAGGAATGCGCGCGGCCGTGTTTTGGGCGCCTGCTCGCGCGGCGGCACGAGGGTACCGCACCCTTCCGGCAGCACCGGCTCGTCGGAGACGGTTGCAGCGAGTGTTCCTTCGCGTTTCAGCTCGGCAAGCGTAAACGGCTGCTCGGCGAGGAGCGCTTCGTTCCATTCATCGAGCGTGAAACGAAAATACTCGCCCACCCCGAGCTTCTCGGCCAGCATCGGAATGCTCTCATCCAGACTTTTGGTTTCCGGGTGCACCGGCTGCAGCGCCTTGGTTCGTATCGCCACGGTGTCGCCAACCGGTTTCGCCACCTCCTCGCGTTCGGCGAAGCTCGGTTCGGGGAGGATGTAATGCGCTTCGATCGCCGTCTCCGACATGTGGGTCTCGAACACTACCAGCAGATCGAGCGCTTTCATTCCGTTGCGCATGTGCTCGTAATTGGGAAACGAGCGCACCGGATTGAAGTGACGGATGAAGCCCGCCTTCACCTTCCCCTGCTGCGCGCGTTCCATAGTTACGTGCGGAAGACCGGCGTCCGTGGATGCAAGCGGATAATCGGTGCCGGCGCCGTCGTTACGCGGCCCGTCCGGGACCGCCGGCGCCGGAAACTCAGGCCGGCCGAGGATCACCCCCGGAGGAACGCTGATGCCCCCGCGCTGGCCGATATTGCCGAGCAGCCCGTTGACGTAGGCGACCGCACGGGCGGTATCGGTGCTGTTGGAGTAACACGAACCCACCGCGGCCTTCCAGCCGGTATCAACGGCGCAGTGCGGAGCGGCCGCGGCAAGGCCATGCGCAATGTCGCGAATCTTTCCGGCCGGTATTCCGGTGATCTCCTCGGCCCAGTCGGGCGTGTACTGTTGGATGTGCCGCCGAAACGGGACGAAGCCGTTGGTGTGGTTCGAAATGAAGCTGCGATCGAAGAGGTTCTCACTTACCAGCACGTTCGAGATCGCCAGCAGCAGGGCAAGATCCGTTCCCGGTTTAATAGGAACCCACTCAGTGATAGCGGCGCTGTGACTGAGTCGCGGGTCCACACATACCACCTTGGCTCCGCGCTCGATAGCCCTGGCGAACGCCGTAGCCGCGCCGGTTCTGATAGCTTCACCCATGTTGCGCCCAATGAACAGCAGGTAGTCGCTGTTTTCCCAGTCGGCGTCGAACGCAGCCCCGAAGGTTGCCGACATCGCGATTCGGCGACCGGCCTGACAGGTTGCTTCGTGCGTTTGGGTGGTGCTGACTCCCAGGGCATGCATCAAGCGGTTGAGGTAGAGGTTCCCGGTCGGGCGCGGGTACTGGGCACCGAACACCGCTTCGGGTCCGTGTTCTTCGAGGATTCGGTTCAGCTTCTCGCTGATCTCGTCCGCGGCTTGTTCCCAGCTGATCGGCTCGAACTCCCATTCGCCGATGCGTCGCAGCGGCGTTTTTACGCGGGCGGGGTCATAGATCCATTGTAGCCCGCCGTGGGCCCGGGGACAGAGCTTGCCTCGGCTCACCGGATGCCCGGGGTGACCGGTTACCTTCCACGGCCTGCCGTTTTTCACGTGAATATGCATCCCGCACTCGCTTGTGCACATATTGCAGAGCGATGGCTTGACCTCAACCGGCGCGTCGGTGACGGTCTGGGCCCAGGCCTTCATATCCAGAGCCGCGAAAGCAGTGGCGGCCAGCGCTGCGCCGGCGCTGCGCTTGAAAAACGTTCGTCGATCCATCGGCATTGTATCGTTCTCCCTGTTTCCTGTTCGAGTTAGATAAGGTGCGGATAGTCCTCAGGCGGGGTGCGGAGCACCAGCAGCAGCCCGAGACCGTCCTGTTGCGTCTCGCCGTAGACGTTGGCATCCGGGTAGTCCTGTCGCAGCACCCGTACGCGGTCTTCGGCCTTCGCGAGCATCTCATCCCAGGTTCCGTAATCAACCGCAGCGGTGATGCAGGTGGTTGCGCAGGCGGGTTTCTGCCCGTCGGCCAACAGGTGTTTGCAGGCGTTGCACTTGTACATCTTGGGCGCTTCGGTTTCCGGATCGGTCGAGATTACCGGCACCTCGAACGGGCACACAGCGCGGCAGGCTCCGCAGCCGATACAGGTCTCGAAATCCATATGGGTGAAGCCTTCGGCGCCCTTGTATAGCGCATCCACCGGGCAAACATCGACGCATGGAGCGTCGGCGCAGTGCTGGCAGCTGTGGCGATTGACGTGGTGCTTCACATCAGGAAAGGTGCCCTGGTCGAGATAGTCGAAGCGGATGTATTTCTCGCTCACGGGAAGGTTGTTCTCGTTTTGGCATGCGAGGCGGCACGACTGGCAGTTAACGCAGAGACTGTTGTCCATGAGCAGGGCCATCCGCGAGTTACCGTCGGGATTAGCGGCCCGCGCTTCCTGCGTGCCCGGCTCACGGGCGGGTGCTTCGCGCCCGGCGGTCAGAAACGCGGCAGCGGCGCTTCCGGCTGCAGACAGCTTCATGAACTGTCTACGACTGATCTTTGCCATTCACTTCGCTCCTTCGGTACCGCATTGCACAGCGCAGGGTCGGCGACAGGCGTTCGAGCTCGCGTGCCGTTTGCGTTGGTGTATGCCGGCAAAATGCGGTTTTGCTTTATCGATAGAGTACAGGCTAAATTGGTTATTGGCAAGCTCAGTTTTGCTATTTTGCCAGATAACTAGCGAGGTTGCTGACCAATTAGCAATGAATACTTGCGTTGATCAAAGACTCGATATAAACTGCACGAAAATGCAGGGCCGACGGAGTCATCCGGGGCCTGCGGCAAACCCTAAGTGGAGCCCTAGATTTGTCGGCCCGTGCCGGCTGAGTGACCGGATAGCTCGACAACCGGGTCCGCACACAGAGATAGAGGAGGAACAGGCAGTGAGGAAAGCATTCGTTACGCTTACGATTGCGTTGGTGATGGTGCTGGGCGCCGTACCGCAGATTGCGGCCCAGTCAACGATTACGTCGGACACCGAGATAACGATGGAGAACATCGACGATTATCTTCGGACCGGCGAGGTTCGGTTCATCGATTTTCGCAACTACGACGACGCCTTGCGCGCGGGTTATATCGCCGGTTTTGAGCTCGTCCCGTTTTTCGATTACCTCGAGAATCGGGCCTTGGTTCGGAACGATGGGTGGAACTTCTCGTCCGACGACATTGTCGATGAAGCTATGCTCGAGCGGCTCTTCGGTCCCAAGGACCAGGTGATCGTCGGTATCTGCAGACTCGGCATCCGCTCGGCCTATGTGTTCGAAGCACTCGAGCATCTCGGCTGGACGAATCTTATCAACGCCGGCGGCTTTGATGATTACGAAGGGCGGTACAAGATCGCCGGCGACGGTGTCTGGACCGGCGCGAAGGCGATACCGGCAGGCGGAGTGACGATGGAAAACATCGATGAGTTTCTCCATCGCCCCGGGGCCAAGTACGTCGATTTTCGTAACGTCGCCGATAAGTATACCGACGGCTATATCGATGGGTTCGAAGTAATATCGTTCTTCGAGTTCCTTGAAGAGCGAGCGCTCGTCCGGCATGACGGCTGGAACTTTCGCGAAGCGAACATCGTCGACGAGTTTCTGCTCGAGGACATCTTCGGTCCGAAGGACCGGGAGCTGTTCCTGATGTGCCTCTCCGGTGCTCGTTCGGGATACGTGAAAGCGGCTCTTGAAGCGCTTGGTTACGAAAACGTCTACAACGTCGGCGGCATCCGCGACTACGCCGGAGACCGCATGATCTTCGGAGACCCCAGTTTCGAGCTGTAAGAGTCTGCGACCGACGGACGAAAGGCGGATGACTGAAGGTGCGGGGCACGGGAGAGACCGCTCTCGTGCCCCGTTTGTCTCGCTGCAGAGGACGTCGGCAGTTCGGTCGCACACACAGAGGTGACTCATGGCCGCTGAAGCCGAGCGCAGTGCTGTATACGCAATGTTCAGCACATTGCTGCAGCCGCCCGAGAGGATGACCCACAGCGAGATCATCGCCGGCCGGCCCGCCCAACTGTGGGACGCGTTGCCGGTTTCGCCCGCGCCCAAACCGCCGATGCCGCCGAGCTGGCAGGCTGCAAGCTTTCCCGGCTATTCCGAGTGGCGCAGTATCTACAACCTCGCAACCTCACCGGTAAATCCGCGCCTTGTGCCGGTGGAATCGGTTCACAAGGTCTGGAGTTCCGACCCCTCGTGCGAAATGCCGTTTGCACGCGAAAAGGGCTTGCTCCAGGGTGATGCGGCGCACCACCTCTATCAGCTGTACCGCAGCGTGGGTTTCGAGCTGCCGGCGCAGTATGCCGATAGCCCTGACCACCTGGTGCTCGAGCTCGAGTTCATGAGCTTGCTCGTGGAGACAGCCGGGACCGCCGAACAGCGCACTTTTCTCGACCAGCATCTTGACTGGATCCCCGCACTGATAAGCGACGCACAGCGGAGAGGCGTGCCCCAGCTCTATTGTGATCTGCTCGCCTGGCTAGAGGAGTTTCTATCGCTGGAACGGGCCGAACTCGCCGAGACTACTCGGTGAAGGTAAAGGTAATACCGGTGAACACCCGCGTTGCGGTGTTGATCCATTCGTCGCCGCCGATCAGCAGGTCCTGCTGCAGCTCGAGCCCCCAGCTCATGATTCGATGGACCGGCACCCGCAAGCCTACCTTCGCATAGGGCCCCATGAGAAACTCGAAGTCGTCATCTGCGCTGGGGTTGAAATGGAAGACCGGGGAGATTCCGGTGCCGAACAGGAAGGTTGCGTTCTCGTTCGGAAACAGGAAGTTGAGCCCTAGGTTGACCGGAATGAGGAACTGCGGCTCAACGCCGCCGCTGTCGTCGCGAGTTGTGATTCCGAACGCTGCGCCCGCGTTGACCTCGAGCTGATCCTCGCGTTCGTAGAGATACGTGAGGTGTGTTGCGAGAAACCCCGTCTCATACCGGTAAAACATTCCGCCGATACCGGTTGAAAAGGAAGACTGCGCGTGCAGGTCCGCTGCTCCCACTGCCAGGCCGACCGCCGCGATCACTCCGATCGCCACGGCGCGCGACCATGCTCCAACTCGTGCAATTCGCATACTGGTACTATAACTCCTTGCGCCGGCCAATACCACGATGAACCGCTCCGATGAACCGGGTAGCGGGCTGAGTCGGATCTCGCCCCGCGCTGCCGTTGGTGTCATTTTCGGCTTCCGGGACGAGCAGCTACAGTAGTCTTGAGCGGGATTTTTTCGGTATGATGGGCTCGCGCGCGGGTACATTCGGCCCGCACGCGACGCGACAGGCGAACTCCAGATAACAGCGAGGCGTGAAGGCAACATGAGCGAGCTTGCAGGCGCGCTGCGCCGGTTCCCGGTCTCGATCGCATGCTTGGTGGTTGGTGCGGGCGTAGCGGTCCGCGTGGCCGTCTACCGCCTGGCTGACACGCGGCTCCTCCCGGCCTCCGATGCGGCGGCACTCGTCGCTGTGCTCGCGGTGATCGCGCTCTACCTGCGCGCGTCCAATCGAAGCGCAGTCGAGATTGCGATACACTCGCACGATCGCCTCGCATTGGTGAGGCGCGGTGCGTTGTACACGGTCGTGGCCGCGCTTGCGGGGCTGCTTGCCGAAGCGCTGTACCGGGCGGTCACGCCGGTTGAGATCGCCGATTTCGTCGGGGCGACGCCGCTGGCGATGCTGCTTCGGCTTGCGGTTCCCGGCGCTGGAATCGCTGCCGGGATGCTCGGTGTGACGGTGCTGCGCGCCGTGTACGAAGAGGTTCTGTTTCGCGGTTTGTTGCTGTCCCACCTGCGCACCCGCTTTACCGCCCGGTCGGCGAACACGATGCAGGCCGTTGCATATGCGGTTTCGAGCACGCTCGTGCTCTCTGCGGCAATCCTCACTCCTTCAGACCTGGCGAACCTGAACCTCGCAACGGTCGCGTCGGCGGCCGCGCTGATCTACCTGTTCGCGACTCTGGTGCTCGGTTTGGCCTGGGGCTACGCGACGCTGGTTTCGGGCAACCTGTGGTACTCGTGGGTTTCCAACGCCGCTTTCAGTCTGGCGGTGCGTTTTGTCCCGCTGGAGCCGTTGATCCCGGCGTGGCCGATTGCTTCTGAGACCGGCAGGCTGGTTGCGGTTTCGCTGTTGCTGCGGTGCGTTGTCGGCGTTGCGGCGCTCGCGCTCCTGAGCTCGCGACTGCGAGGGTGGGCCTATCCGGCGAAGGTTGACCCTCCGCCCACGGTTTAGGGAGTGGTGCGAAGCGCTGCCGGCGGCCTCAGGAGACATGCGCTTGACCCGAACGGTTGCCTAAAGCCGCTATCGGGTGGTCGCGCTGCCAGGCACCGTCGATGAGCGCCTCGTTAGGGCGAAACCGAGCCTTGTACTCCATCTTCCTACTCCCCGGAACGAAAAACCCGAGGTGCAGGTATGGCCTCTCGTTTTCGCGAGCGTAGGCAATCTCCTGCATTATCGAGTACGTTCCCAGGCTGCGCGCGGCCGCCTCGGGGTGAAACGCGAAATAGACGCTCGAGACCGAACCCGGCAGCAGATCCACCCATCCGGTGCCGACGAGCTTGTCTCCCAGATGATAGAGCATCATCCTGGTCGGCACCGGCGACCGGCACAGGAACTCGACAAACGCAGCTTCTGAACTGTCGTCGTTGCGATCGTGCTGGTACTGCTGGTAGGCCCGGTAGAGCTCGAACACGTCTTCACGGTATCGCAGCTCTTCCACAGTGACCGTGAGGTCGCTGTTGCGACGGTTGACGCGGCGCTGCGATCTAGAAGGCCGGAAGCAGTCGACCGGCACCCGCAGTGGTATGCAGAGATTGCAGCCGGGGCAGGCGTTGCGGTAGAACACGGTGCCGCTGCGACGCCACCCGTTGTCGATCAGCTGTTCGTAGAGCTCGGAAGCCAGCGCGGAACTCTGAAACGCTTTGCTGACCCAGGTCCGGTCTGCCAGGTAGGGACAGGCTCCGTTGTCGATCTGCACCAGCGTGATTTGCAAGAGCTTCACATCTCCGTGCCGCGGCGTGCGGCGCCTTCACGGCTGTAAACGGCGGACGCAGTGCAGGCCAACAGGCCAACCTGCCGGCCTCCAGCGCCACGCTGTAGCCGCAGTACCGCCGCCTCGTGTAGGGTAGCGTATATCGGGGAGCCACGGCAATCGTGTATTGTCCGGCTGCTGCTCGCGCTCGCACCGGAGTGACCGAGAATGCTACCACTGATCGTAATAATGATCGTGCTCATCGCGATTGCCGCCGTCTGGACGAGCCGCTCGAACCGACGTTACCGTGCCGAGCTCGAAAGCGAGCTCGCCGTGCTTCAGGAACACGCAGAGAGGTTGGGATTACGGTTTAGGCTTCTCTCCGATCCGGGCGTGTACGAGATCACCCCGGCCGAGGGTGCTGATGAAGGTGTGCGCGTGCGCGGATACCGACAGCGCGACCGCGGAGTGCGCTTGAAGGGGGTGGTGCGCTGTACCGAGCTCGTCTCGCCGGCCGAGCCGGGACAGCCTGCCGGGCCCGGCAGCGGCGTGCAAGGGCCGCCGGGCGGCGCTACTCGGGCGCGCGCTCGGTGGGTGCTGCTGTGCGTCCCGGCGGCCGAGCTCGACCGAATCGGCAACCGGGCTCCGGACGACTGGATCGGGCGGATGCTGCTCGTGGAGCCGTTGCTCGGGCGCGACGCGGCGGCGATTGTGCGCGGCGAGGCCGGGCGCCTGCAGCGGCTGCCGTCCGATGCGGCGGAAGGGTTCGCGTGTTGGGGCAGCAGTGAGATGCCGGAGATGCCTGTGGACACGACTGCTTTGCTTCGCGCAGTCGGGGTTGTCTGTCGCCGCCCTGCTGAGATTCTGGGACGAGCGGGTTCGGTCCTGGTAACGCTTGACAAGCAGCGCCGCACCGTTGATAGCGTAATCCTGCGTATACCGGAGTTTGTGAGCTCACCTGAGATGATCTCGGCACTGAAAGCCGATCTGGGACACCTGCGAAGCGTCGTGCTGTGAAGCGCGGTGGTGAGCTCGTGCGGCGCGTACCGGTGCGACGCTTGGTTGCGGGGTTGCGGCGGGCCTCGCATCGCTGTCCGAAAATTGGGCTTCGCGATCGGTTCGAATCGTGGTACTGTTAAGCTGGAGAATTGGTCGGCTTTCGGAGGGGTAGGCCCGGTGCCACAGGGGCGGACGGACAGCGCAGTGGTGCTTGCAGGCGGCCGCAGCTCGCGCATGGGTTTTGATAAGCAGCGGCTGCAGCTCAACGGCACGTGGTTGATGGACCTGATCGTACAACGGCTGCGCCCGATGTTCGAACGGATCGTGGTAGTGACCAATGAGCCGTCGCTGTACGCCGATTCTGATGTGGTGGCGGTCCGTGACGAGATTCCCGGGATGGGTCCGCTCGGCGGCATTCATGCGGGACTGAAGCATGCCCAAGGCGAGTACGCGTATCTGCTCGCCTGTGACATGCCGAATATCGATCCTGCATTCGTCGAGTATCTTTTCGAGCTCGCCGCGCGCCATCGCCCCGACGCGTGCGTAGCGCGGTACGGCGACTGGTATGAGCCGTTCCACGCTCTGTATGCGCGCCGGATCGTACCTCGCCTGGAGGCGTTTCTAAACGACGGGCAACGGCGTATTGTGCCGTTCCTGTATGAGATAAACTGTCTGTACCTGGAAGAGGACACTGTGCGGCGGTTCACTCCCGATTGGAGCCTGTTCGCGAATATCAACACGCGGGAGGATCTGGCCCGATACGATCGGCAGTCGATTGAAGACACGGTGTTCGATGACGAGCGGGACGAGAGCAGCGCGCACGGGGGCGGGCCGGATGAGCGCTCACCCGACCGGAGGCGGCCCGGCTGAGGGCGAGCCTGCCCGGCTGAGTGTAGGCCGGCCGGGCTGAAGGTAAACCCGCCGGGAAGCCGGGGTGAGGGCAAACAGACCCGGGGCAGCCCGGTTGAGGACAACCGCGGTTTTCGGTGATACCTTAAGACTGGAGGTGGGCCATGTTTGGACGAATCGGCCCGATGGAGCTTGTCCTGATTCTCACGATTGCGTTGATCATCTTCGGCCCGTCGAAACTGCCGGAGATCGGCAGGTCGATCGGTCGCGCGATCACCGAGTTCAAGAGCCAGGCGAATAGCATCGCCAAGGACGTAGATATCTCGAACCTTGACGACACGGGGGCGCAGGCCGGTAAGCAGGCGGGTAAGCAGGCCGGTACCGGATCCGGAACAAGCGACGGCGGCCGGGGAGATAACGGTGGCGATAACGACAAGGGCAACGACCGCGAGGCGCAGTCGTAGGCTTTGAGGAGGACAGGTTTATGATCGGACGTTTCGGGGTAGTGGAGCTGGTGCTGATCCTCGTGATCGCCCTGGTAATCTTCGGACCGAAGAAGCTCCCGGAGATCGGGAAGGCGATTGGGCAGTCAATCCGCGAGTTTCGCAGCAGTACGGCCGCTAAAGAAGAGGACGACCGCAATCAACAGAACAGCGGTTCGCGGCTGACCGACTCGTCGAGCGGCGACGAGAGCGAGAGCTCGGTTGATGCGCAGCCGCACGCGAATCAGGGTTCGGAGCGCCGCGAGTCGTGACCGGGCGGTGAGCGATGAGTGACTCCGTCTCGAAAGAGGCGCAGGACGACACCCAACAGACCCCGAACGGGGAGTTGACGTTCGTCGAGCACCTCGAGGAACTGCGTAAGCGCTTGATCATCTCGGTTCTCGCAGTCCTGGTGGGCACCGGCCTGTGTTATGCCTTTATCGACAAGATAGTAACCGTGCTCGAGATGCCGGCCGGAGAGCTCAGTTTCATCTATATCAGCCCTCCGGAGTTGTTTGTCACCTATGTGCGCGTGGCCGTGATCGGAGGAATCGTTGTGGCCTCGCCGATTCTGCTGTTCGAGTTCTGGCGTTTCGTCGAACCGGCGCTAGAGAAGCGTGAGCGGCGCCACCTGCTGTTTGCACTGTTCATGGGCATCGTGTTCTTTGTCGTCGGCGTAGCCTTTGCCTACAGCGTCGTTCTGCCGATTGCGATCGAGTTCTTCGCGGTGCGTCTGTCCAGCGAGGGGATACTGCCCTCATTCTCGATCGCCTACTACATCGGCTTTGTGACCTCGACCCTGCTTGCGTTCGGAATTGTGTTTCAATTGCCGCTGTTCGTCATGTTGCTCGCCTCGCTCGGCTTGGTGACACCGGCGTTTCTGCGCAAGCACCGCAAGGTGGTGATCCTCGTGATTGTGGCGTTGAGCGCTTTCCTCACTCCCCCGGACGTAATCTCGCAGCTTCTGCTGGCAGGGCCGATCATGTTGCTGTACGAGTTCAGCGTATTCGTCACCGTGCTGATTACGAGAAAGAAAGCGCCGTCGTGAGGGCGGCGCTGTTGAATACCGGAATCCGGACGCGGTAAACTTGCACGGCATTGACAGCCGTGTTATATAGAACCAGTATTACCAGTCACGCACCCGCAATTATCGTGAATATTGTACGCACACCTTCTCATGGAGGCGCTAACCGCACATGACAATTCACTACCCGGAATCCGGTCCACATATACGCGCTACGCATTCGGTTACTTCGCTCATGAGCGGTGTCATCGTGGCGCTGTTGCCGGCGACGGCGGCGGCGGTCCTGTTCTTCGGACCCTATTCGCTGTACCTGGTGTTCGGCACCACGCTGGCAGCCATCGTGATCGAGTACCCGTTCAACAGGAAGGCCTATACGCGCCGGACTCCCTTCGGCGACGGGAGCGCAGCGGTCACCGGGATGATTCTCGGGCTGTCGCTGTCTCCCACCTCGGCCTGGTGGGTTCCGTTGCTCGGCGCCTTTCTGGCGATTGTGATCGGCAAACAGGCTTTCGGCGGGCTGGGCAACAACCCGTTCAACCCGGCGCTGGTGGCGCGGGCGGTGTTGCTGATCGCGCTTCCGTTCTACGTCGGCGACTGGGTCACGCCGTTCGATGCGGTCAGCACGGCGACGCCGATGGAAGGCGGGGAGTGGACGTATCTCAGCCTCTTCCTCGGTAACGTTCCCGGGAGTATCGGTGAGACCTCTGCGCTCGCGCTTTTGATCGGTGCGGCCTACATGTACTACCGAGGCATCATTGGTGCAGTCATATCGGTGTCGTTTATCGGTGCGGCCGCGGTGACCGCGGTGCTGCTCGGTTTAGACCCTTTCTATACCATCCTTGCCGGCAGTCTGATGTACGCGGCACTGTACATGGCTACCGACTATGTGACCTCAACCATGACCGTAGGCGCGAAAGCCGCCTTCGGCGTCGGCTGCGGCGTGCTGACGGTCCTGATTCGTGAATACACGGTGTATCCGGCGGGTGTTACGTTCGCGATCCTTCTGATGAACGGCATGGCTTACTTCCTGGACAGCCGGTCGCCCGGCCGGCGGTTCGGGGAGCTGTCGCGTGCGTATAAGCGCGGGCTGCAGTTGGCGGCACTCGCAGCGGCTACGGTGGTGTTCGCAGGTATCGCATGGCTCGGCATCAGCGCCGCGCGCGGTGTCGAGGCAACCTATGCCGACGCCCGCACGCAACAAGATCTCGACCATTTCTTTCCGGAGGCGACCGCTGTTTCTCCGGCTGACCGGTACGAGCCGGACATCACCCTGCGTCGGGTCGTGCGCGGCGATGCGCACCTCGGGTATCTGGGCTACAGCAGCGCGAGGGGTTATGTAGGCCCCATACATGTAGCGGTTGCGCTCGATCCCGACGGGGTCATAATCGGGGCGCGCGTTGTGGAGCACCAGGAGAGCTCTACGCTCGGATCGCGGATCGCGAGCGCCGAGTGGCTTGCGCAGTTCGAAGGCATCTCCTTCCTCGAAAGCCGTGAGGTCATGGACAAGGTGGACATGATCAGCGGCGCCACGGTGTCTTCGCGCGCGGCCGCAACGGCGGTGCAGCGACTCTTAGCGTCACAGGACCCGGCGGCGGTGGAAGACCCGCCCCCGGCGGCGTTCGATGAGTTGGAGGACGGAACCTATACCGGGTCCGCCCGCGGTTACAACGACCGGCTGGAGGTAGAGTTCACCGTGGAGGGCGGCGAGGTCACGGAGATCAGGGTGGTGTCGCATTCGGACACGCCGTCAATTGCCGATCCGGCGTTTGATCAGCTGATCGACCGGGTGCTCGCCAGTCAGAGCCTCGATGTGGACGTCGTCTCCGGCGCTACCGCTTCCAGCGAAGGGTTTCTCAATGCGATACGGGCGGCGATGGATCCTGATGAGGAGGAGCCCGAGGTCGCCGACGAGCCGGATGAGGAAGAACCGGAACCCGACGAGCCGGAGCCCGAAGAGCCGGAGGAGCCTGCCGAACCGGTGGATCCGGAAACGCCGGAGCTTCCCGCGCTTGCCGAGGGCGTCTATCGGGGGGCGGCGGAAGGATACGGCGGTGAGCTGAGCGTGGAGGTGACGGTCGAAGATGGGACGATCGCGGCAATCGATGTTACCGAGCATTCCGAGACTCCCGGTATCGGCGATACGGCGATGGAGCAGCTCATCGAAGCGGTGCTCGACGCGCAGTCACTGGATGTGGACACCGTGTCGGGGGCGACGGTGACAACCACCGGGTTTCTGACTGCGGTGCAGAATGCGCTCGATAGCGATCCTGAGGCTGCCGAGCCCACTGAGCCCGACACGTTCCCCGATGGTGTCCATCAGGGACACGGTGACGGCTACGCCGGCACGATTGAGCTCGAGGTCACGGTGGAAGCCGGGGAGATCACGGGGATCGATATCCTAGATGAGTCTGAAACGCCCGGTATCGGCGACACGGCGATGGAGCAGCTTGTGGAGGCGGTAATCGAGGCTCAGTCGCTCGAGGTGGATACCATATCGGGAGCCACCGCGACCAGCGACGGATTCCTGCAGGCGCTGCGTGCGGCGCTCGAGCAATAAGAGGAGCCGGTGAAGATGATGGACAGAACTATGAACCCAACCGAGCGCACCGTTCTGCTCGGCCTGCTTCCGCTGCTGGCCGCCAGCGGGCAGCTGAGTGTGGGCCTGGCTGCGCTGGTTTCATGTGCAATAATCGGCTTGTTGACGCGCGTGCTCCACCGCGCGACGGTCACGCGCATCAGCGATGCGATGCGTTGGCCGCTGTTGTTCGCTGTGGGGCTCGCAATCGCTTTCGTAGTGTTTTCGCTCGCCGGTTTTCTGCTGCCGGTGAGTGAGCGCATCCTGCCGTATGTGTTGATCAGCGGCGTGAGCCCGATCTGCTATTACGGGTGCGCTCAGCAGGTCACCGCGCGCGAGTATGGCGGAATCCTGGGCCGGTTCGCGGCCCTGATGATCGCATTCGGCGTGATTCGCGAGCCGCTCGGGCGTGGAAGCCTGATCGGCTTTGAGGTTCTCGGCGGCGGTGACGTCCCAATGAGCCTGATGAGCACCGCTCCCGGAGCGTTCGTGCTGACCGGGGCCGTGCTGGTGGTGTTTCGTGCGCTTCAGATGAAGGCTAAAGCTGAGGATGAGAGGTAGGGGCAGAGATGGGCGATATCCTGATTGAGTTTCTCGAGAGCGTTCTGACACGGAACGTGGTGATCGTCTCGTTGCTCGGCGTGACACTGGTAACGGTGGAGGCTCGCGGTATCAGTCGCTGTATTCGCAGCGGGCTCAAGTATGCCCTTGTGATCGCACTGACCTCGTTCTTCGGCTGGATCGTCCAGTCCGTCTTGCCCGCGGAGCTCGACTTCTTCCTGGCGTGGGTCTTTCTGATCTTCGCACTGATCGGTATCCGTATTCTCACTTCCTGGGGTGAGCTGCGCGGCGAATGGCTCGGACTGCCACGCTCCATGTTGGTGCTGGGGTTGTTGGTCGGCTATCCGGTTTTGATCTGGCAGCAAGGGTTGGATTTTGAATCGGCGATAATCGTCTCCGCCGGGGGAGCAATCGGGTTCTATCTGGCGTTCGTTGGGAGCGCGGCGCTGCGCGAGCAGATCGAGCTCTCGGAAGCGCACGAGATTCTGAAATACACTCCGGTGTTGTTGTTCTCGCTCGGTGTGTTGTCGCTGGGGCTTGTCGGGTTCAGGTTTCTGTAGCGTTCAGCTTTCTATAGAAACGAGCCGCGATGCCCCCGGCCGGACACCCCCAAATAACCGGTTCGTGCCACGCTGCTACGCACATTTCCGAGGTGCTGCGGGCTAACGGCCCGGCAAGCGAATATCCCTTATGAGGTCCAGCGCTGCCTTCTCGGTGGGCGCGATGAAGATGTGCGCCCGCAACGAGAAAGCCTTCGGGGCGCGTGGGTCGAGCACGTAGTTCGACGAGGAGACCTCACAACCGAGTGAACTCTTGTCGTTGAACAGCACAGCATAATCCAGATACTTCAGCATCGGCAGTACGGCGGCGATATCCCAGAGCTTCAATGCAGCCACGTAGGCGCTGTAGCGTCCTAACAGCAGGTGCATGACCGAGTAGACGCTGGATGCCACCGCGTGCACCGGTGCCGGACCGTGAAACCGGCCGCGTTTGGCTATCTCCTGTGAGATGCTGACCATTCCATAGGCAGCCTCGGGTATTTCCGGGGTCTGCAGCTCTTTCAGCCGCGGTGCCACCGAACGACCTGAGCGCAGCCCGGAGGTGTGCAGAAGGCTGCCGCCGGAGGTCATCAGGAGCTGGTCCTCGACCGGAACGTAGATGGCGCCTTCAACCATGTGCCCCGCGTCCATCAGACCCACGGCGACACCCCAGGTTGGGAGGCCTTGAGCGTAGGCCGCGGTGCCGTCGATTGGGTCAACAACCCAGGTCGTACCCTCGAGCGCCTGTTCCATCTCTACCGGCGTAAGCTCGCCGGCAGTCTCCTCCCCGATGAAACAGGTCTCCGGCAGCGAGGATACCAGCCGATCGCGCAGCAACTGTTCGATTTCGCGGTCCGCCGAGGTTACGAGCGAGTGGTCGTGTTTGAGCTCACCGGTGAGCCGGGTCTGTGCCTGCAACGCTCCGGCTCCGGCTTCACGCAGCACCGCGATGATCGTTGTCTCGTTCCAGCGCGTGGTTGTCATAATCGCAGATAGTATACGACAGCATCCTGAGGTTGGCGACCGGTGAACACGCTGATATAGTATCTTCCATGATTACACTGCCTATCGCCGGAAGTAAAGAGACCTACACGATTGCGCCATCCAAGATCATCGCGCTGGGTCTGAATTACCGGGAGCACATTGCCGAGAGCGAGTTGGTCCAAGTGCGAGGTTTCACCCAGGATGCTCCCACCGAGCCGATCCTGTTTCCGAAAACGCCCAATTGTCTTATCGCGTCTGAAGCCAGCATTGTGCTCCCGTCGATTGTGGACCGCTACGCGTTCGAGGAGCCCCGCACCGACTATGAGGGCGAGCTTGCGGTGATCATTGCGCGGCGCTGCCGCGACGTGCCGGTGGCCGCAGCGCTCGATTACGTGTACGGCTACACCTGTATGAATGATGTGAGCCAGCGCAATATCCAGAACTCCGACCGCAGCGGATGGTTTCGCGGTAAGTCGTTCGATACGTTCGGTCCGATTGGTCCGCGAATGGTGCCGCCGGCGCTGATCGGTAATCCCCAGGATCTTGCGATTGAGACCCGGCTCAACGGTACGGTGGTCCAGCAATCGAGGACCTCCGCGATGATCTTCCCGATCGATGAGACGATCGCGTTCATCTCGCAGAACTTCACGCTCGAGGCCGGAGATATCATCGTAACCGGCACGCCCGCAGGTGTCGGCCCGATTCGCTCCGGCGATGTGGTTGAGGTGGAGGTCGAAAACATCGGCGTGCTGAGAAATCCCGTGCAGTAAGCCGATCTGCGCAGCCGTTGTGCGGCGCTCAGATGAGCTCCTCGAGAATGTAGAAAACGCTGCGGTCAGTCCCGAAGACCATATAGCGTCCGGCGACCACCGGAGCGCTCAGCACCGCTCCCTCAAGCTCCATTTCCCAGACCACTCGTCCATCGCGAGCCGAGAGCGCGATCAGGCGCGGCGGCCGTTCGCCGTCAGGCGTCTGTGCGGCCGATACACCGAAGTAGACGCGGTCGCCGGCAACCGTCGGGGCCGACGTCGTGCGTGCGTCGAAGCTCCGCTCCCACAACTGCTCGCCGTTGTCGCGGTCGAAGGCGCGCACAACCGAGTCGCCGCTGGTGTAGATCACGCGGTTGCGCCACACCGCCGGCGCCATGTAGTCGAGGAGCTCCACCATGTCGCGAAACAACCGGTTAGGGTGCTCGGTGAACCCGGGCGGCCACTGCGATTGATCGGCCTGGTTCCAGACAATGCTTCCGTCCTCGCGGTCGAGGGCGTAGTAGTTCAGATTCCATTGTTCGCCCCAAGGCGCCGCAGTCGCCATAAACAGCCTGTCGCCGTCGATAGCCGGAAATGAGTACCACACGGCGTCCATCACCGCGGTGTCCAAATGCCAAAGGTACTGCTCCTGCTCTAGATCGTACGCCGCAAGGGTGCGCGGATTGTCGGGCGGGCCGGGAGCGAAATACATGACATCCTCGTGCACCTGGAAGGTGATGTAGTACCAGATGGGGTTCGGCAGGCGCAGACGTTCTTCACCCTCGAGAGAGACCGCGTATGTTGCGCCGCCGTCGCTTGCGAACAGGACGTTGTCCTCGTACCGTTTCACCGATGATTGCACCGGTCGCCCGGCTGAGAAGCTCCAGACCTCGGAGCCCTCGGCGCGGTCAAGCGCGTAGGCGTGTCCGTCCAGCGACCCGAAATAGACATGCTCGTCGTCCACGTAGGGTACCGCGTTGATGGGAG
>PUNW01000391.1 GCA_003552665.1 Spirochaetaceae bacterium
ACATATGGACGCGACTGGCGCATTCCAAACTCTGGGTTTGCGCACCATCGGCCTCGCCGCATCCGCCATGAGTTAGACAAAGCTTGTCTCACGCCGTCGGAGTTCGACGCTCTGGAGCGCCGGAACGCCGCGGACCGCCAAAAGCGACCGGAGGTTGGGCGCTTGCGCCGAAACGTTTCGGGAGAATGGTCGATTATCACACCACAGCGTTGATTGATCAGCCAGGAGGGGTTTCTCGGCGCGCGCTCGCCGAGAACCGCGGGCCGTACGTTGCGCGCAACGTGGGGCTCAACGAGGCCGCCGGCGAGCTCATCACGGTGCAGGACTCAGACGACTGGGCGCACCCGGTGCAGATTGCACGCGCGGTGGAGCTCATCGGCAGCAGCGGAGCCGAAGCCTGCGAGTTCGGCTGGGTCAGGATGAGCGACGACGGGGCGATCATGGTGCGCGGCGACGGCACGGTGCTGCATCGCGACCCCACCTCGCTCATGTTTACCCGCCGCGTGTTTGAGACAATCGGCTACTTCGACTCCATCCGCGCCTCCGGCGACAGCGAGTACCGCTGGCGCATCCGCGCCGCGTTCGGCAACGAAGCGCTCATTAACGGCACCGACACCTTCCTCGCCGTCGGGCGCGTGCGCCCAGGGTCCTTGACCGCTTCGGGGCGCTTCAAGTATAACGAGATCAGCCACAATGATTATCGTTCAGTGTACAAGAAGATGTATCACCTGTGGCATTTCCGTTGCGTGCGTTCGGGTCGCGTGCCGCGCATCCCGTTTCCGATGACCCAACGCCCCTTTCTCGCTCCATCGGAGTTAGACAGCTGCGGCCCCGCGCCCGCTCGGGAGAACCTCTCATGAACAACAACCATAGATCAAACGGCAAGCCGGTGATCGGCTACACCACCGGCGTCTACGACATGTTTCACATCGGGCACCTCAACGTGCTGCGCAACGCCAGGCTCAACTGCGACTACTTGATCGTGGGGGTCACCACCGACGAGCTCGCCCGCGAAGCCAAAGGCACCGAGCCGGTGATCCCGTTTGCCGAGCGCATGGCGATTGTCGAGAGCATCCGCTATGTCGATATGGTGGTCCCGCAGACCAGCTACGACAAGTTCGAGGCCTGGCAGAACCTTAACTTCAACGCCATGTTCGTCGGCGACGACTGGAAAGGCACCGAGAAATGGAACACCCTCGAGCGCGAGTTCGCTGAGCTCGGCGTATCCATCCACTACCTCCCTTACACCCACCATACCTCCAGCAGCAAGCTGCGCCGCGTGGTCGAAGAGCTCGCCGCCGAGCAGCGCTAAGCCTCCCGGGCAACGAACCCCCGACGCGGTAGAAAAGCATGTTCGCCGTTTTCACCGCCAAACCGTGGCGGGCGAGTGCTAAACATGGTATCTTACTGACGTGGAAACTCGTGCATCGACTAATCTGGTTTTGGTTGGGTCGTGGAACGTTGCAATCCTCACGCCTCAATGGATTGCGCACCATCTTCCTTGGCTCAAGGTTGACGGTAAGGCAATACCGGTTGAAGTTGCCCTGGGGATAGGCCAGAGGCTTCGGTTTAGTGTGGCGGACGTGCTTATTCAGCCGAGCCCAAATAGGCTGGATTTAGTCGCGAAAACTGAAGCTGAAGCAGTCTACGACACCATCGCTCGAATTGCGAGTTCCATAGTTGAGAAGCTACCGCATACGCCTATCACTGCTGTGGGTCATAATGTTGCGTTTCGGTTAACTGCTGAGGAGAAGATTAAGAAACTGCAGGGTGTTGATCTGGACGATCTGCAAGGCTTCTATCGCGACGTCGCCGGCGGCTCTGCAGTGAATCAACTGCAGGTTAAGCACGCAGTTGATTTTTCAACTTACACGTTGAATATTACGTACATGCTCGAACGAGAGCAATCCGTCATAGACCTTAACTATCACTATGTTGTTGGCGGAGGTTCGGACGTGCGGTCAATGCTGTCCGAGTTCCCAAAAAACATAGCAAGTGCGGGTGAGATTTCCCAAAGGTTGGTGGAATTGAGATGACGACATATCCGCTTACGGCCGAAGAATTACAGACGACCTGGCCTCCGGAGTTAAGCAATGTAATCTGGAAACGGGAGACTCGCGTGGATGAAACTGTGCCGGAGGTATCCACGGATTCTCTCGATATTCAAGCAATGGAGGATGCGGCACCAACCCGCTTTCGTCGCGCAGACAGTCTTGATTCGCACAGTGTGGAGTTCGTTTCCACCCCCCGCGACTTTGAGGCGGAAAACTTGCAAGCTCGCTTGTTCACCCTGTCTCTTTCCCAACGGATGGCCGACGAAGGAGTCGCTGAGCCGACCGTTCAATGCCGATTGATCGCAGCGCGGCTCGCGGTTGCATTGTATGAAGATCATCGGATTGTACCCGAACGGATTGCACCGAATGTTGAGGAAGGGCTCACCCTGAGCTATTTCAACTATCGGTCCGGTACGGCCTTGGTTATAGAGGTTTACAACACAACCGAGATTGCAGCGCTGCTCAATCGGGGGCAGGCCATTCTGTCGGCACAGGATATTCGGAGCATCGATGACCCGAATCTTAGTCGCATGGTCGAAAGCTTTAAAGAGTCTGACACATCCCCGGCGACTTAAGATTCGGGGCCGAGCCGCACTTCCATGCACTGCCTTTGACCATAGTGACCGACTGTACCGCGGTTTCGGGGGCGAGGATCTCGATGATTCGGGCCTGCTGAAGATAGAAAGCATCGGATTCCCGGACCTCTCCTGTAACTGGTCACGGTTCTCGCTGCCGGTGGATATCCGGCTGAGACCTAACGGGAGGCCAAGTGACGGGGCTTATTCATTTACCGTCACGACTGCTCGCTTCAAATCGATCGCAACACCTGTACACGATCCTTTAAACGAGCCGATCCAGAATTACGCGCATGTCGAGGTGCGTGAACTGCTTGAAGGTGAAAGCGTCTACGACCCACCGCCTAAGAATCGAAAGCGAAGCAGCAAGTCAAGTAAGGCGCGACGCCTGGAATACCGTCAGAATCTCCTCAATCATCTTGAAATAGAACTACAGCCGGAGCAGCTTCCGTGATGAAAAGAACCAGCCGTACCATGAAGAAAATCGGCTGCACCAACCGCGTGGTCGAACAGCTCGCCGCCGAGCAGCGCTAAGCCTCCCGATGCTGAAAACCCTCAGGCACGCGCTGATGGCGCGCATCACGATGGGCGGGCCCGTCCTCGGCCTGCTGTTTGCCGTCGGCGAGCGCTCTGAGCGCCGGGGTAACCCGCGCGCCGCCGCCCGGTGGTACGCGCGGGGGCTTCGTCGGCTTGACCGCCGCGGCTCCGCCGCCTACTTCAGGGTGCGCCGGCACTGGGAGTTCTTCCTCGAGCGCGCACGCTACCACGCAGGCGACGGGCGGGTGCAGGATCCCCTGTTCGCCTGCTGCGCCGAGCCGGCTCCCGGCACGGGCCGGCAGGCGGGCGGGACCTCGGGCACGGGCGCAGACGATAACACCCGACCGGAGACCTTAGCCCCCGCCGCCGGACGGTTTGAGCCGTGGTGGAAAAGCCGCGGGCTCGAGCTTCGCGGATATGTGCAGAACGAAGCGACGAAGAGCGTAACCGTTCTCCTCAACGGCCGAGAGCTCAGGACGGCTGCGGTACGCCGCGGCGGGCTCGCACGCGGAACCTTCGTGTTTCAGCTCAGGCGCGAGCTGGTGGAGGAGCTTCCGCCGGACTGCCTGCTCGAGGTCCGCACCGCCTCAGGTGAGCCGCTTTTGTGGCAGGGCCGCCCCGGTGCCCGGCTGCGGGTGCCGCACGGTCGCGGAACGCTCCTTGCCGGCCTCGAGGCGGGCGAGCAGATCGACAAGAAGGGCGGCCGCGCACCGGCAGCGGATTCTCTTCGCGAGCGGCAGGACACCTACCTCGAGATCTACACCCGCGCTCGTGAGTTCTTCGCCTCCCACGGACCCTCGCCGCTCTTTATCCTCTACGGAACCCTCCTCGGCTATTACCGCGACCGCGACTTCATCCCCGGGGATGACGACTTCGACGCCGGCCACTTCTCCTCCCGTAGCACCGCCGCTGAGGTGAAGGCCGAGGTTATGGAGCTCGTGGTTGCGTGCGTGCTCGCGGGCTTCACCTGCAGCTTCAACCGTAGCGGGCGCCTATTTCGCCTGCGCCGCGCAGGCGACGGCCCGCATATCCACCTCGACATTCGTCCGCTGTGGTATGAACGGGGCATGGTCTGGGCCCACAAGCAGGCCTGCCTGCCGCTCAAGCCGGAAGACGTGGTGCCCACCGAAAAGGGCGTCCTGCGGGGCGTGGAGGTAGACCTTCCCCGCAACACCGAGGCCTTTCTCGAGGCCTACTACGGCCCGGGATGGAAGATCCCCGACCCGGGATACTCCAACGCGGCGGTGCGGGTGCCGCGCCGCGTGCGCCGCAAGCTCGCCTCGGTCTGCATCAGCCCGCACGACTATCACGCCATGCAGGCCGAGATAGCCGCCCGCCGACCGGCCCACCCCGGCGCCGGGGAGCTCATCTCCGAGGGCAGCCACAGTCTCTACCCCCTTGAGGAGTACAGCCGGAAATGCGGATGGTAAGGCATCGAGGTCGCGAGGCATGCCGCGAACGCAACCTGAGTCGCCGCGGCGCGCGCCTTGCCGGAGGCATCCACCGGCTCATCCTCCCGCTGCTCGGCCGGCGTCCGCCCTGGTGCCTGGTTGCCGGCGCTACGCTCGTTCTGTCGCGCCTGCGCCCGGCGGTGAAGTGGTACCTGTATCTCGGCTACGCGCGCGAGCAGTGCGGGCGCATCCGGCAGGCCGCTGCGGCCTACCGCGCTGGCGCCGAGCTCGCCGAAACCTCACTCCGAACCGCCGATCTGCAGCGTCGGCACGCCGTACAGTTCTTCCTCGAGCGCGCCTATGCCGCCCTCGGCACCCCGCGCGTGGAAGACCCCTTGTTCGCCTGCAGCCTTGAGCCCGCAGACTGCAACGGCCAAGCGGGCGAAGCGCCGGCGGTTACGCGTGCTCCGG
>PUNW01000375.1 GCA_003552665.1 Spirochaetaceae bacterium
CGAACTCACCGCTGCGCAGGGTATGCGCTTCGCCGGCGATGAAGCCGCGATAGCCGTTGACGAACGCGATGATGTTCATGTTGTAGCGGTTGGTCGCCGCTTCGGCGACCCCGCGGATGAGAGAGTTAAGTCCGGGGCAATCGCCCCCGCTGGTGAGGATTCCGAACGTTCTGGTGGCACCGTGCGATTTCATGAGCTCTGTGTGTTGTTTCCCGGGACAGGTTCGTGGTTGTCCTTGTATTTGTTGGCTATGGTCTTGATCGTCGGCAGGACTTTGAAGAACACCTCGACCAGCTCAGGATCGAACTTGGTTCCGGCCATGCTGCGCATGGTGTTGAGCGTGTCTTCCTCGGCCCAGGCCGTTTTATATACGCGGTTGGACATCAGCGCGTCGTAGACGTCGGCAATCGCCACGATGCGGCCGAACAACGGGATCTCTTCGCCCCTCTTGCCGAGCGGGCGCCCGTTATCGTCGGTCTTCAGCGCTTCGCCGGTCTCGGGGTCGATATGTCCGGGATACCCGGTGCCGTCCCAGTTCTCGTGATGGTTGAGGGCGACCAGCTGTGCAAGCTCGTCGAACTCCGACTGCTTGTTCACGAACAGGCGCGAGCCCTGGAAGGTGTGCGATTTCATGACCTCGAACTCTTCCTCGTTGAACCGGCCGGGCTTCTTGAGGATGACGTCGGATATCGCCACCTTGCCGACATCGTGCAGCATCGCCGCCATGCGCAGATTGTCCTTGGTTCGCTCGATCTCGTGCTGATCCAGCCCTTTGTCGGCGGCCCAGCGTTCGTAGATCTCAACCGCGTAGCCGGCAACCCGGTTAACGTGGGGACCGGTTTCTTTGGGATCGCGAAGCTCCGCCATTTTGATCATGCGCAGCAGGATCGCGCGCGTCATCTGGGCGCGTTGGAGCGCGACGGTAGCGTTGGCGGCAAAATGCGTCACCACAATCTCATCCTCGGCGTCAAACGGAATAACGTTACCGTTTTCGTCCTGCTTGTTTATCACCTGAATTACGCCGAGAATATCGCCGCGATTGGTGGAAAGCGGAATAGCAAGCATCGAGGTGCTTTTGTAGCCGGAGACGCGGTCGTAATGGGGATTGAACCCGTAAGGCGCAGACTCGGGAATCTGGTACACGTCGGGAATATTCACCGGCTTGCCGGTGGCCGCCGCGTAGCCGGAGATCGACTTCTTGTTGATCGGAATCGTAAATACGCTGTAGATCAGCTTCTCGCCGGGCGGTAGCTGCGCCTGCAAGGTGTCATTTTGGGCATAGTTGATCGTCAGGTTCTCGCCGTCATTGATGTAGATTGACCCGGCGTCTGCGTTCAGCACCCTGCGCGCTTCGCGCAGAATGCGTTCGAGCAGTACGTCGAGGTCCTGAAGCTTGTTGAGCTCGGAATCCAGACTGATGATATCTCGGAGCTTTTCAGCGTCTGCTGCCATGGACCCTGCCTCTGCTACTATGGGTTGCTATTTCTTCGGTCTAATGCAAGTGCGGGTCGGCGCCCATCGCATCACAGGTGATATGGAGCTCATGGCACACGTCACATTCCTCGATCGAATGGTGCTCGGCAAACGCATTCCAGTGCTCGCGCTGGTTGGGGGTGAGAATTCCTACCCCGCGGCAGACTGGGCAGGTGTTCTCGAGTGCGTTTAAGATCGCCGAGCGGATGAACTGCGACCGATTGGGGATGCCTTCCAGCTCGCGTGCGAGAGACTCGTCCACCTTGAAGGTGATCACTTCGCCTTTCTTGCCCACACTCATCCAGCTCGCTCCTTCGTTGCGTTCAAACGAGAGTATTCCTCTCTAGTATCGGCCCATTACGCCGACGTACACAGTATAGATTACTATCACAGAGAACACAAATGGGCTACGTACGGATACTCAAAGAGACGATGCGCGATCGTGGGCCGGGATGTCGGCGGCCTCGGGAGCGGAGGATTCCTGGGCCGTAGGTTCGACGCACCAGGTGCGGTGCTGGAGCACTACCGCCGGAGCCCGGGGCACGACACGTACCCCCTGACCCGGATGGAACGAGCGGCAGTACTCGGTATGGGCGAGGTACTCGATTCCCCCGAGCTCGATGCGGTAGGTGATGTCGTGACCCTTGAACTCCCGCACCAGAACGGTAGCGGGCGGATGTGGGGTCTCCTCGCGCAGGAGCTCGAGATGCTCGGGGCGCAGCGAGAGCAGCACCGAGCCGTGCGTCCGCCGGTCGATCGGCAGGCGCCCAAGCGGCGTATCGGCCTGGTCACCAACGGCGGTGCCGTAGATGATGTTGGTGCGGCCGAGAAATTGCGCTACGAACGGGGTGCGCGGCCGGTGATACACTGTTTCAGGCGTTCCAATCTGCTCGATACGGCCTTCGTTCATGACCGCAAGCCGGTCGGAGATCGATAAGGCCTCCTCCTGGTCATGGGTCACGAGAATCGCGCTCATACCGGTTGCCTTCAGCAGGCCGCGGACATCGCTGCGGGTGGACTCACGCAGTGAAGCGTCGAGATTCGAGAACGGCTCGTCGAGCAGAATGATCTTCGGCTCGGCGGCGATCGCGCGCCCGAGCGCCACGCGCTGTTGCTGCCCCCCGGAGAGCTCGTGGGGCATCCGCGAGGCGAAACGCGTGAGGCCGACCAACCGCAGCACCTCGGCGATACGCTCCTGTTTCTCCCGTTTTGGGACCCGCCGCAGGGCAAACGCGATGTTGTCTGCCACCGAGAAATGGGGGAACAGGGCATAGTCCTGAAAGACAAGCCCGATTTCGCGGCGCTCGGCGGGCGTGGCGAGTATCGAGCGCTCGTTCAGGAGGATGTCGCCGGTGTCCGGTGACTCGAAGCCGGCGATCAGGCGCAGCATCGTGGTCTTGCCGCAGCCGGAGGGGCCGAGCAGCCCGAAAATCTCGCCGGGACGAACCGAGAACTCCACACAGTCAACGACCGGGCCGTGGGTTTCGTCGAAGGTTTTGGTCAGTTCGCGAACGTTCAACAGTTGCATACCGCACTCCTAACGCTACTGCGGGCTTTCATACTTGAGCAGAAATCCGATGAACAGCCCCGAAAACACCACAATCGCCGCCGCGTACGGGGCCGCCTGCGCAAGCATCGCTTCCGAGGTCCGGCTGAAGACATTCATCGCCAGCGTGCGGTACCCGGTGGGCGCCAAGAGGAAGGTGATCGGAAGCTCCTTCATCGCGATTACGAACACCAGAACCGAGCCGGCGATGATGCCGCGGCGCATCAGCGGAAGCACCGTCGCCACAAATGCCTGAAAGCGGTTGCGGCCGAGCGACCGGGCAGCCTCCTCCAGCCGCGGCGAGGCCTGCAGAACCGCGCTGCGGATCGGTCCCAGCGCGAGGGCCTGGAAGTTGAGCGCGTAGGCGAGCACTAAAAGCGGTAACGTCTGGTAGAGCACCGGCGCTGAATGCAGCGCGAAGAACACCATCGCAAGCGCCAGCGCGAGCGGCGGGATCGCGTAGCCGATATAGGCCGCGCGTTCTAGCATTCGGGCGGTCAGCGAAGGGTAGCGCGCCGCGGTGTAGGCTACCGGCAGCGCCAGCAGCGAAGCCACCACGGCCGCGGGCGCCGAAGCTCCGGCGGACGCGAGGAAGGACCGCAGCACCTCCACCGGGCTGATTGCCGGCGGGGAGAGCAGCAACCAGTACCCGAGAATGAGCACCGGCAGCCCCACGGCGGCCGCGATGACGCCCCAAACGAAGAGCTTCGCCGGCACGCGCGTTGCCGCAAGCGGGATCTCCGCCGGCCGCCGTCCCACGCCGCTTCCGGTGCGGGTAAGGCGTGCACGCCCGAGCAGCCGCCACTCGAGCGCCACAACCGCCACCGTGACGCCGAGCAGCATCAGCGACAGCCACGCCGCGTACACGCGGTCGAAGGCGCCGTGGTACTGCGTGAAGATCGCGTAGCTGAACACCTCGTAGCGCATGAGCGCCACCGCGCCGAAGTCTCCGAGGACATACAGGCCGATGACCAACCACCCGGCGAGGAGCGCGGGGCGCAGGTGGGGCAAGGTCACGCGGAAGAACACTTCGGTGCGGCCGTAACCGAGGCTGCGCGCGCTCTCTTCGTAGCTCGGATCCACGCCCGCGAGCGCGGCGCGCAGGTTGAGGAACAGGTACGGATAGGTGTAGAGCGTGAGCGCGACCGTGGCGCCCCAGAAGCCGCTCAGGCGCGGCATCACCAGTCCGGTCAGCCGGGCGAGAATGCCGTAGTTCCCGCCGAGGCTGATCAGTGCGTACGCCATGACATACCCCGGCACCGCAAGCGGCAACGCGCAAAGCACCGTCAGGACGCGCTTGTAGCGCAGGTCGGTACGCACGGTGATAAACGCCAGCGGCACCGAGATCAGGGTTGTCCCGGCGAGAACGCCGGCGCACAGCAGCAGGGTGTTTGCGAGCAGCTGCAGATTGCGCGTACGCAGCACGAGCTCACGCACAACCTCGATGTCCGCTTCCACCGCGCGCAACACCAGGTAGGCCAGCGGCAGGAGCACACCGACCGCCCCAATCGAGGCGGTTGCCAACAGATACCAAGGCGGTCGGCGTTGTCCCTGCGCGGCGTATTTCATCAGAGTAGTCCGAGCTCCCGTAACAGTGCCAGGGTACCGTCTAGGTCTTCCATTGCGTCGAGGTCCAGATCCGGGCTGGCTTCCAGCAACGCCTCGAAGGACTCAAGCTGCGGGTTCTCAACGACGCCGTCGCTCACCGGGTATTCATAGATCTCGCTCGTGAAGAATTGTTGCGCCGAGTCGGAGAGCAGGAAACGAACGAACTCGAGCGCGCGTTCCTGCTGATTACTGGTAGCGAGCACCCCAACTCCGGCGACGTTGACCAGGTTGCCGATATCCCCGTCAGCGAAGAACACCTGTGCCGCCGGATAGTCGGGGTCATCGGCAAGGAATCGCAGGAGGTAGTAGTTGTTCGTGATCGTGAAGTCGATCTCGCCGGCGCCGATGGCCTCTACGAGGGCGGTGTTGTTGCGGTAGCGCAACG
>PUNW01000185.1 GCA_003552665.1 Spirochaetaceae bacterium
CATCCTGAACTGCTGCCGGAGCACCGGTTGAGGTATTTTCGTAAACTGAGGTAGCAATGCCGGCGGCGCCGAAGAATGCATATATCCTGCTCGTAACCGGGTCAACGCTGATCGCGGCGGCTGTTGCAAGCCTCGCACTCGGTTCGGTCCCGATTGCGGCGCGGGAGGGTGTCACCGCCCTGCTCGTCCCCGAGCGGGTCGAACCCACTGTGCGCATCATCGTGTGGGTGATTCGGATGCCCCGCACGATTGCCGCCGTTGCCGGAGGCGCGGCGCTCGCGTTGAGCGGCCTGCAGATGCAGACCCTGTTCCGAAACCCGCTCGCCGGGCCGTTTACGCTCGGCATCAGCTCCGGAGCCGGGCTCGGCGTAGCGGTGGTCGTCCTCGCCTCCGGCGCCGGGGGAGTACTGGGCGCAATCGCGGAGGGTTTCGGCGGTTATGGTCCCTACGCCCTCGTCACTGCCGCGACGGCAGGCGCTGCAATCGTGCTCACGGCGATTCTGTTCGTAGCTCGCCGGGTTGCGAGTATTACCACGATACTGATTCTCGGCATTCTCTTCGGCTATGGCGCTAACGCGATTACGACCGCACTGCTGCAGCTGGCAGAACCGCTTCAGATTCAGAGCTATGTCACCTGGAGCTTCGGTAGCTTCGGCGGGGTTACCTGGCAGCAACTCGGTGCGTTCCTCCCGGTGGTCGCGGTGGGGCTGGTGCTGTCGGCCGCGCTCATGAAGCCGCTGAACGCGCTGTTGCTGGGAGAACGCTACGCCGCCACGCTCGGAATGTCGCTTCCCCGCAGCCGCTTTGTGATTATTGTGACTACCGCCCTTCTGGCAGGCGCAACTACCGCGTTCTGCGGGCCGATCGCATTCATCGGGATTGCCGTGCCCCATCTCTGTCGCTTCGCGCTGCGAACCTCGGATCACCGTCTCCTCGTCCCTGCATGCGCGCTCGCCGGCGCATTGATCGCGGTGCTGTCGGACCTGGTTTCCAGGTTGCCCGGACACGAGGTAACGCTGCCGCTGAACGCGGTAACTGCGATTATAGGCGTGCCGATCGTTGTGTGGGTAATCTTTCACCGCAGCCGCATGCACCCCGGAGAGATCTGATGGCCGAGAACGCCTCAGGACGTCAACGCGTCTCCCGACCTCCGGCAGAACGGGAGGCGACACACCGGGCCGGCGATCGGGACCTGCCGGTGCTCACCGCCGCCGACCTCTCGGTCGGTTACCGTCCGGCCACACGACGCGAGCGCCTCGTGCTCGAGGGTCTTACGTTTGCCCTTCACGCCAACGAGCTGGTCTGCATTCTGGGGCCCAACGGCTGCGGCAAATCGACCCTGCTGCGCACGGTTGCCGGCCTTCTGCCGCCTCTTCGCGGCAGCGTGCGTTTGCGTGACAGGCAGCTGGAACAGATCGATCGTGCCGAGCGCGCGCGCAGAATAGCGGTAGTGCTCACCGACCGGGTAGACCCGGGATTTCTGACGCTCTCCGAGCTGGTGGCGCTCGGCAGGTTTCCGTATACGCGTTGGGACGGCAAGCTCAACCAGTCCGACCACAAACAGGTTGAGGCGGCGATAGACGCCCTGGACCTCCAACCGCTGCGCGGGCGCCACCTGGCGGAGCTCAGCGACGGCGAACGCCAGAAGGCTATGATCGCACGCGCGCTCGCGCAGCAGCCTGAACTGTTGGTACTCGACGAACCCACTGCCTTCCTTGACCTGCCTTCGCGCGTGGAAATTCTACAGCTACTCAGGCGGCGCGTGGGCTCCGGCGGAGAAGCGGTCATCCTCTCCACGCATGAGCTCGAATCAGCGCTGCGGATAGCAGACCGGCTCTGGCTCATCGGCAGCGACGGGACCCTCACCGGCGGAGCACCGGAGGACCTGGTGCTGAACGGGGCGATCGGTCGGACCTTTGCCCGTGACGGTGTGGAGTTCGATCGAGCCACGGCTGCGTTTCGACCGGTCACCCGCCCGCGCGGCAGGATCATACTCTCGGGAAGCGGTGTCGGCCGTCAATGGACCGCGCGAGCGCTCGAACGCGTTGGTTTCGAGGTCTCGGCACCCGCCGAACGCCCGCAGTCGGAAGGTCCGGAAATTTTGGTGCAGACGATAACGCCCGGTTGCAGCAGTGCAACCGATCGCGTGCCGTTACAGTGGCGCCTCGTCCGAAGCTGCGCCGGCAGCGAGGAAGAGCTTCAGTTCGCAAGTCTTGAAGCGCTGACCGGTTTTCTTAGAACGATCTGAGCCCCCGACCGTTACGATGTTATAACCTGAGTTGACCTTCCCCCCGTTCACCCGCTAAGGAGGAATACGATGCGGAGACTACTGTGCCTCACGGCGGCGTTGCTGCTTCTACCGCTGCTCCACACCGCGGCCGACAACAACGACCTCGACGATCGTGAGCCGGACGTGGTATTCGAGATCGCCGCGGGCAACTACAGTTTCGATGAGGAACAGCTCGTCGTCAACGAAGGCGATCTGGTAGAGCTGGTTGTCTATAATAGACAAGGCCAGCACGCCCTGGTCATCGACGAGTTTAATGTCGACACGGGACACATCCCGGCCGGCATGGCGGTAGAAGTTCGGTTCATAGCCGACGAAACCGGTGAGTTCGAGTACTACTGTTCGGTGGGTTCCCACCGGCAGGTCGGCATGGTCGGCACATTGGTCGTTGAATAGCCCGCTGCCGAGGCGTCCGCTGCCGGGCCACGCCATTGAGCAGCGGCGCCGGCTCGGCGGTCGGCAGCGCCGCCGCGGAGCACGCCGCCTACCGGGGCGCATTGGACGGGCGTTTCAGTAGGCGAGCACCTGCCGCAAGTAGCGCTCGGCGGTATCGAGATCGAGCCCGCGCCGCGCGGCATAGTCCTCCACCTGATCCTTAGCTACCTTGCCCACACCGAAATACTTCGACTCCGGATGCGCGAAGTACAGCCCGGAAACCGAAGCTACCGGCACCATCATATGGCTCTCAGTCAGTGAAATGCCCACCCGTGACTCAGGGTCGAGCAGTTGCCAGATGATCTCCTTATCGGTGTGGTCAGGGCAGGGCGGATACCCGGGCGCCGGCCGAATCCCGCGGTAATTGATGTGCAGCAAGTCCTCGATTCCCAGATGCTCATCGGGAGCGTATCCCCAGACCTCCTTGCGCACCTTCTCATGCAGACATTCGGCAAACGCCTCGGCGAGTCGGTCGGCGAGCACTCCGACCAGGATTGCGTTATAGTCGTCATCCCGCTTCTTGTAATACTCGGTGAGCTCAGACAGTCCGTCACCCGACGTCACCGCAAACGCACCGACATAGTCGTTCACACCGTTCGATTTCGGCGCCACGTAGTCGGACAGCGACAGGTAATACGGGACCGATTCTTTGCGCTTCTGCTGTCGCAGGCACGGGATGCGGGCGAGGATCTCGCTGCGGTTTTCGTCGGTGTAGATCTCGATCGTGTCGTCGTCGGTTGAGTTCGCCGGCCAGATCCCCACGACGCCATGCGCCTTCAACAGTTGCTCCTCCACGATGCTGCGGATCATCGCCTGCGCTTCATCGTAGAGCTTGCGCGCAGGCGGTCCTTTCACCGGATCATCGAAGATGTCCGGGAACTTCATATCCATCTCCCAGGCGAGGAAGAAGTAACGCCAGTCGATATAGCGGGCGATCTCGGCGATTGGGTAGTCCCTGAACTCGGTTACACCGAGCTTCGCAGGAGTCTCCGGACGGAAACGCTCCCAATCCGGGCTGAAGCGCTTGCTGCGAACTTCCTCCACCGGGAGGAACTCCTGCGCGGCGTCCTTCTTCTCGCGTTTTTCGCGCGTCTCCCGGTGCAGTTCCGCGATCTCACCGGCGTAACGTTCACGTTGCGCCGAGTTTGCGAGCTTATCAGACACCCCGACCGCGAGCGAAGCGTCCTTAACATGCACCACCGGCTGCGAGTACTGCGGCGCAATCTTCACCGAGGTATGGATCTGCGAGGTGGTCGCGCCGCCGATCATAAGCGGCGTCGTGAAGCCGGCGTGTTCCAGCTCTTTGGCGACATGCACCATTTCGTCGAGCGACGGGGTAATCAGACCCGAGAGGCCGATGATATCGACATTGTGCTGCTTAGCCTCCTCCATAATCTGCCCCGCCGGAACCATGACGCCTAGATCGACAACCTCGAACCCGTTGCACTGGAGCACCACGCCGACGATGTTTTTACCGATATCGTGGACGTCACCTTTGACTGTGGCAAGCAGGATCTTGGCCTTGCCTCCCTCGTCCTCGCCCTCGACCTTTTCTTCTTCGATGAACGGGAATAGGTACGCGACCGCGGCCTTCATCACCCGTGCGCTTTTCACGACCTGCGGCAGGAACATCCGTCCCGAACCGAACAGATCGCCGACCACATTCATGCCGTCCATCAACGGGCCTTCGATCACGTGCAGCGCCCGTTGGGCCTTCTGACGGGCCTCTTCCACATCCTGTTCGATATACTGCGTAATGCCCTTCACCAACGCGTGCTCGAGCCGCTTCTCAACCGGCTCTTCACGCCACGCGAGGTCTTCTTCGCGGCTCTTGCCTTTGCCCTGGTACTCGTCGGCAATGTCCACCAGACTTTCGGTGGCATCCTCACGCCGGTTGAGCAGGACGTCTTCCACCGCCGCACGCAGGTTCTCCTCGATCTCATCATAGACCACGAGCTGACCGGCGTTGACGATTCCCATGTCCATGCCGGCCTGGATCGCGTGATACAGGAAACATGCGTGCATCGCCTCGCGCACCGCGTCGTTGCCACGGAATGAGAACGAAACGTTGCTCACGCCCCCCGAGACTTTGGCGTACGGAAGCTCCTGCTTGATCACTTTAACCGCTTCGAAGTAATCCACAGCGTAGTTCGCATGTTCCTCGATCGCGGTAGCAACAGCAAAGATGTTGGGGTCGAAGATGATGTCCTCAGGCGGAAAGCCAAGCTTCTCGGTAAGCACCTTGTACGAGCGCTTGCAGATCTCAACTTTACGCTGGCGCG
>PUNW01000119.1 GCA_003552665.1 Spirochaetaceae bacterium
AACTCGTCACCGAAAGCCTCATAGGCCAGCGAGGTGTCCTCGAGATCCGCGATCACATCGAGCGCGGTCTCATCTCCAGTGCCCGGCTCTACCTGTGCATAGAGTGGAGCAAATACGAATGCAACGAGAATAACGGCAACAGCCAAATGCTTAGCCTTCATATGATCCTCCTTCTCGGCTAATTTGCTCCTGAACCTACAGTGTGAGCTTTAAGACCCAATACACAAACAGTCAAAATTGAGTAAAGATCGGGAAGAGTACAGACTGAACAGTAAGCCGTCGCGCGCTGCGAAGCTGCGTCCGGGTGCGCTGTGCGGGGATCGGTTAGGCTAGCACCTGCTCACCGTTATCGGCCAAGGCGTATGGCGCGTGGGCAGCAGCGCTCAGCTAACCGCAAGCACAACCGCGCCGGTTCCGCCGCCGCGCTTGACGCGCCGTAGCGCCTGATCGGCATCCTCGAGCGTGAAAGGCGTCACCTGCGGTTTCAGCGGCACGCGCTCGGCCAGCTGCAGGGATTCACGGACGTCAGCACGGGTAACGTTCGCAACCGACTTGATCTCCTTCTCTTCCCACAGGTGTCGGCTGTAATCGAGCTCGAGTAAGCGCTGCTTGTCGATAGAGTTGTCTTTCCCAATTGCGTTGATTACCAGCCGGCCGCCCGGGCTCAGCTGTTCCAAGGCCGCGAGGACAGGCGCCCATGCCGGCGTCGTATCGATAACCGCGTCAAGGCGAGCGGGCGGCGCTTCGCAGAACGATCCCGCCCAGGCGGCACCCAGGTCCAGAGCAAGGCGGCGCGCTTGTTCGCCCCGCGCGAATACACAGAGCGTGGTGTTGGGGTAGAGATACCGCGCCATTTGGAGCACCAAATGGGCGCTCGCACCAAACCCGGCAAAACCGAGAACAGCGCCGTCCGAGATGCCGGTCATGCGCAACGCGCGGTAACCTACCGCACCGGCACACAGAATCGGTGCAGCCTCGAAGTCCTGCAGCCTTTTAGGGATGGGGTGCACGAACGCACGGTGCGCTGCCATGAGCTCGGAATATCCGCCGTCGAGGTCCCGGCCGGTGGCACGGAACTCCGGACAGAGATTCTCTCGTCCGGCACGGCAATGGGAGCAGGCCTCGCAGCTGCGGCCGATCCAGGCCACCCCAACCCGGGCCCCGATCAGGTCACCCGGCGCCGACGCGCTCCCGGATGCGAGCGGTTGATCGGACGCGGGGGTGCTGTGCGGACCGGCTGCCACGATTCGGCCCACGACCTGGTGTCCGGGTATCACCGGAAACAGGGGAGGAGGGGTGCGACCCTCGATCTCATCGATCTCGGTATGGCAAACCCCGCAGACAGAGACGCGAATCAGGACTTCATCCACACCGGGGATCGGTTCCGGGCGGTTTTCGAAGCCCAGAATCGGAGTGTCATCAGTGATGGTCGAGAGCCCGGTAATCGTTCTGCATCGCATCTCAGGAGCCTCCGCCGCGCTATCGGTAGGTCAGCCGTCGCCACAGTAGTTCCGCGGGACCGTACGCGAAACCTCGCAGCCAGATATTGCTGAGCACAATCTGCAACCCGAAGATTATCACGGTGAGCACCAGCCCTTGTGCCGGCCTCACACGCCCGAAGAGCCCGAACCCGTATCCGTAGAATAGTGTCGTACAAATCAGCGACTGCAACAGGTAGTTGCTCAGGGCCATTCGCCCCACCGGGGCAAGCGGGCTGAGCAGCGTGCGCGCCGCAGGCCTGTGCATCAGGAGCACGAGCGCCGAGACATAGGCCAGACACAAGGCCGGGGCGCCGACAAAGGTGCCCACCGCCCGCATGACCAGCGGCCATGAACGCGCCACCGGTTCCCCGATCCAATGGCCGTACACCAACAGCAGGCTTCCTATCAACCCAACCGGCGTCGCACGCGTTAGTGCACGTTTCCACCAATCGAGCCGGCGCGCAGCGTCCCGCAGCAATCCGCGGCGCCCGATATACAAGCCGGCAAGGAACATAGCCAGAATCAGAAAGAAACTCGACATCAGAAACCCGCCGACAAACTCAATCGCGAAATCGAACACCCGCTGCGTGGTGGCCTGCAGGTAACCGCCGCGCGCATATGCGTCAAACGCCCGTTCGTACAGCTCGCCGAACCATGCCTGCTGATCCGCCACTGTAGCCTGCAGCTCGGCCGCCCCCGCGGGAGTGCGCGCGGCATAGGTGTTTATGCCCGCGATCGTCAGCGTGCCGACAATCGGGAGGAGCAGAACGGCGGCGATCCAGCGTGGCAGCTCCTCCTCCGGCGTGTCGCGAAACAGCAACAGAAGGAAGCCGATGAGGGCGAAGTACACGAGCACGTCGTGCACCCAGACAAATATTGTATGGACCAATCCGATACCCAGCAGTACCGTCATCCTTCGCACCAGGAGCCGCCGTGCATCTGCTCCACCGGCCTCGGCTCGCTCGAGCAGCATCGCGATTCCGACCCCGAACAGCAGCGAAAACATCGTTATGAACTTGCCTTCGGCCAGCAGGCGGATCGCGTTTTCGACGAGGTGGTCTGCCGCCGAGCGCGAGAGTTCGATCTCGACAAGCTCGTGGTATGCCGGCCAGGCGAAATACATCATATTAACGGTCAGAATGCCGAGCACGGCGACGCCGCGAATGACATCGATATGAATCAGGCGTTCGCTCGGCTCGGTCGGCCTCTGTTGACTCTCTACCATGCTATCCCAATTGAATCATAACCTCGGGCGAGAAGCAACGGCGGGCCCTGTTGACCCTGTACGTATCACCCAAGCTGATGTAGGCTCAGGGGCATGCACAGGAACATCAGCCGTACAACCACCCTGAAAGAGAACTACAGTTTTCTTGTGGCTGACGAGAACGTGCAGGTCCAGCGTGGAACCGAGCACGGGATCTACAGCCGTGACACGCGGTTTCTGAGTTGTTACGAGTGGAGTTTCGGACGCCCCGTGCAAACACTGCGGGTGTTCTCTGAACGACCGGATACCGTAGAGGTTTATTACGCGGAGTTTCCCTACGACTATCAGACCGTGGGCATACGGCGGCGTCTCCGGCTGGCCGCCGACCGGCTCTCTGATACGTTGTGGATCAGCAACACGAGCGGTGCGGAGCAAACCCATGTGATCACTCTGCATACGGCCGCCGACTTCGCCGATATCTTTGAGGTGCGTCGCTGGCACCGGTCCGCCGACGGCCGCCGGCGCCCGCCGGTTGCCGAAGACGATGCGGTGCGCTACAGCTACACCGCCGCGGACGGAGTGACCCTGGAGGCCCGGATTGCATCGAGTTGGCCTGCAATCATCACCGACGAGGGGACGCTGGAAATACGGCTCGCTCTGCCGCCCGGAAATGAGCGCCGATTGGAGATCACGGTTGCGCTTGGGCAAGGGGCGGACTCGGGGGAAGCGCTGGTAGGCTACGAAGAGTGGCGCAAAAGTGCGCCGGAGACCGGTGCGGTCGATGCCGAAGACATGCCGCCCGAGCGGCGGGTGTTGTCGCGGGCAATAGACGACCTCAGGGCACTGCTGCTGGCCACCGAAGACGGTCCGGTTCCCGCCGCCGGCATTCCGTGGTATGCGGCGGTATTCGGCCGCGACGCGCT
The DNA here is from genome assembly GCA_003552665.1 of Spirochaetaceae bacterium. GTDB lineage: Bacteria > Spirochaetota > Spirochaetia > DSM-27196 > SLAA01 > B1Sed10-166. The sequence continues at coordinate 3,609 of PUNW01000119.1, forward strand.
GCTGACCTGCCTGTTTCAGCTGCCGTACTGGCCTGATGTGGCTGCGGCAACGCTTCGCTACCTGGCGCGTTATCAGGCGCATACATCCGATCACTATCGCGCTGCGGCGCCGGGCAAAATCATTCACGAGCTTCGTTTCGGCGAGCTCTCACGCCTTGGAACGGTACCGTTCGGACCCTACTACGGTACTATCGATGCTACGGCCTTATACCTCATTCTACTCGATCGCGTGGTGTGCGAGTTCAGTGACTACCGGTCGCTCGCGGTTGAGCTGCAGCCGTCCTGGAGAGGAGCCTTGGACTGGCTGCGCAACCACGCCGACCGGGACGGCGACGGGTTTTTGGAGTATCAGGGGAGTGCGGAGGGAAAAGGGCAGGGTTTGCCGATTCAGTCGTGGAAGGATTCGGACGACTCGATGAGTCATGCCGACGGCACGCTTGCGCGCGGAACAATCGCTCCGGTCGAGGTGCAAGGATACGCCTTCGCCGCACTGCACGCCGGGGCGCGATTGTGCGAACAGGTCGGTGACGGAACCGAGGCCGAACGGCTGCGGCATGCGGCCAAGCGCATGAGTGAAAGCTTCCACGCCGCCTTCTGGCTGGAAGAGCTCGGCACCTATGCGATGGCGCTCGACGGTGCGAAGCAACCGTTGGCCGTCAAGAGCTCGAATGCAGGGCACCTGTTGTGGGCGGGAATCGTGCCGGATTCTCACGCCGTCCGCGTCAGGGATGCGCTATTCGATCCGGAGCTATGGACCGGTTGGGGTTTTCGTACGCTTGGCGAGCGCGAGCACCGCTACAACCCACTGAGCTATCACAACGGGTCGGTTTGGCCCCACGATACCGCGATCGCTGCTGCCGGGCTGGCACGCTACGGATTTCGACCTGAAGCGCGCACCGTACGAAAGGCGATGTTTGACCTCGCGATCTCCCAGCCTGATCTGCGGCTGCCGGAACTGATCGGCGGGTTCAATCGTGACGCCGGTCCTCCGGTAGCGTACCCGGTCGCCTGCAAACCGCAGGCCTGGGATGCCGCAGCGCTGGTGTATCTGCTTCAGGCGTGATTCGATCTTGACCCCTGGGATGAGATCGCTCACTCGGTGCGCGCATGCACGCCCGACTCGTCGACGGCGTAGAGTTTGCCGCGGGTCTTGTCGTTATAGGGCTCGTTTGTTTCGAGATACACCGGCCGATCCCAGAGATAATGAATCAGCTCCAAGGTTTTGCGTGCGTATTCGTCCTGCAGCGGGAGCCCCTCGTAGGCGTGCTCGAGATACAGTTGGAGGCTGTTGCGGTAGTTGCCGTCGGTTACCAGAATACGAGGCACTCCGGAGTTCATCAGGCTCTGT
>PUNW01000051.1 GCA_003552665.1 Spirochaetaceae bacterium
CTTCACGGATACGACCGACCATGGTCTCGTCACGGTCGTTTGAGAACAACGGCATCGGGTACTCGTTCTTCGACGGATCGTCGATCACCGCGACGTTCGGGGCCTTGGCAAGCAGCCGCCGAGCCTCGGCAGCGGTCAGCTTCTTTTCGGTCTCGATATTGATCGACTCCGAATGCCCGTACCACACCGGCACCCGCACACAGGTTGCGGTGACCTTGATGCTGTCGTCGTTGATGATCTTCTTGGTTTCGTTGACCATCTTGTATTCCTCTTTGGTGTAGTCATGCTCCTCAAACACATCGATATGCGGAATACAGTTGAACGCGATCTGATACTGAAAGCCCTTTGAGTCCTGAACCCGGCCGGTCTCGAGATACGCGCGCGACTCTTCGCTCAGCGCGTCATTGCCCTTCTTGCCGGAGCCGGAAGTCGCCTGGTAGGTTGAGACCACAACACGCTTGATTCGCGCCGCGTCATGGAGCGGCTTCAGCGCCACCACCATCTGTATCGTGGAACAGTTGGGGTTCGCGATGATCCCCTTGTGCCACTTCAGATCGTGAGCGTTGACCTCGGGAACCACCAGCGGTTTCTCCGGATCCATCCGCCAGGCCGACGAGTTGTCGACCACGACCGCTCCCTGCCGTGCGGCCAACGGCGCGAGCTCCAGGCTTGCATCGCCGCCGGCTGAGAACAGCGCGATATCGACGCCTTTGAAGTTCTCTTCGCGCGCCGCGAGGACGGTATACTCTTTGCCCTTGAACGTTATCGTGCGCCCCTCGGCTTCGGGAATGTCGAGGGGGCGAAGCTCGCCGATCGGAAAGTCGCGGCGCTCGAGCGTCGCAAGCATCTCGGTCCCGACCATGCCGAGCGCACCGACGACTGCTACGGTGTAGTTCTTCGCAGCCATCAACCAGCCTCCTTCTCGATGTCCTTGATCACGCCGCGGATGATCTCAACCGCCTTCATCGCCAACTCTTCGGTTATGACGAGGGGCGGAAGCAGGCGCGCCACGTTGCCGTGGTGGCCGCCGACCTCGATCATCACGCCGCGCTGGTGCAGGTACTTGCGCACTTTCTTTGCCAGATCGCCCGCCGGTTCTTTGGTCTTCTTGTCACGCACGATCTCGAGGCCCATCATCAGACCAATCCCGCGCGCCTCACCGACGATGGTGCTCTCGGCTTCCAGCCGCTTCAGCTCGGCCAGAACCTTCTCGCCGAGCTTGGCCGCACGCTGCGGGATCTCGTTGTCGCGCATGAAGGTGAGCGCCGCATGCCCGGCAGCGAACGCAATCATGTTGCCCCGAAAGGTGCCGATGGTTTTCCCCGGCGGCCAGGTGTTCAGCTCTTCCTTGTAAGCGATCGCCGAGATCGGAAAGCCGACGCCGCCGAGCGCCTTGCTCATCGTTACGATGTCCGGAACGATGCCGGCATGCTCGAACGCAAACATCTTTCCGGTGCGGCCGAGACCGCTCTGAATCTCGTCACAGATCAGGAGCACTTCATGACGTGCGGTGATTTCGCGCACGCGCTGCAGGAAGCGGGGCGTGGGGACGATCGAACCACCCTCACCCTGCACCGGCTCGATGATGACTGCCGCGGGCTTGGAGATTCCCGAATGCGAATCCGAGAGAACCCGCTCCAGGTAGTCGGCCGCATACAGGTCGGAGTCCTCATCTTTGCAGCCGAACGGGTGCCGGTAGCGATAATCGTACGGCACGAACTGAGCTCCCGGCACCAACGGGCCGAGGCCGTCACGATGGCTGCTGTCGGTTGTCAGTGCCAGCGCTGCCCCGGTCATCCCGTGATAGGCTCCGTCGAACGCAACGACGCCGTGACGTCCGGTGTTCCATTTCGCGAGCTTTAGCGCGGTCTCCACCGCGTCCGAGCCGGTAGGCCCGCCGAAGAATACGCGGGTCAACTCGCTCGGCAGTAGCTCTTTGAGCAGTTTCACCAGATCGGCGCGCGACTGAGTGGGAATGTCGAGCGCGTGGGTGACGTTTTCGATCTCCTTGCGGGCCGCCTCGAGCACGTCAGGATGTCCGTGACCGACCGCCATCACGCCGGCGCCGCCGAACATGTCTATGTAGATGTTGCCGTCGGCATCCTCGATTGTGGCGCCCCGCCCCCGTTTCAGCGCCATCGGCATGCCGCGCGCATACGATACCGCTGAGCCCTCGTTGTGGTCCTGGTAGTTCAGTATCTCCTGAGACTTCGGCCCCGGCGGAGTCACTTTGATATCGGGCGCTACCGGAAACGACAATTCAGCAAGCTTCTTCTCGTCAATCATCTCCTATCTTCTCCCTTGGTTGGTGTTTTAGAGCTGGGGAAGCCCATCATTTTGGAAATCTCTTGAGCAGTGGCAACAACGTCGGGGATCAGCCGATCAACGACCTCATCGGTGAGCCTCATCGCGGGCCCGGAGATACTGACAGTGGCGATCACCGAATGCGTGTGATTCCGGATTGGAGCGGCGACACTGGTGAGGTCGTCGCTGAACTCCCGCAGCTCGAGACCGTACCCCTGCTCCATCACGCGCCGGCGCTCGCGGCGCAGCTCTTCTGGATCCATGATGGTGCGTTCTGCGCGCGGAAACAGCGTCACCCGGCTGAGATAGGTTTCAAACTCGTCGTCGGGCATCGCCGCGAGGTAAATTTTACCGGATGCGCTGCAGTACAAGGGGTAGGTGCGCGAGAGGTCGCGGTGCAGTGTCAACGGGTTGGGACAGTCCACCTCGTCAACGCAGATCGCGTTGTAGTCGTAACGCTGCACCAGGTAGACATTCTCCTGCGATTTCTGCGACAGCTGCTGCATCAGCGGATGTGCGGCCTCGCTGAGATTGCGCGTTTCGGGGATACTGTTGCCGAGGGTGAATACTCGAAACGTCAGCCGATAGGCTCCATCCGCAGTCTGCTCGATGTAGCCGAGCGTCTCGAGCGTAGCGAGGAGGCGGTGCACGTTGCCGCGCGTCAGCTCGAGATTGCGCGCAATTGCCGCGGCCCGCACCGGCTGATGTTCCGCGATGAACTCGAGAATTGCGAACGCTTTCTTTACGGTCGCCGCCAGCGTGTAGGATTTTGTTCTATTATTTGAACTCCCGTTTTCATCGTGAAACATATGTTATTGTGCCCGGGCTCACCGCATCTGTCAAGGAAATTCCGCCCCTCGCACCCCGGGGCCGGCGGTAGGGCGCGTGCACGCAGTGGTGGGTCGCGGGTGGTGGAAACTACAGGATCTCGAGCTTCTGAAGCCCCTCGTACACGAACTGCACCGCCAGCCCGCAGAGGATCATACCCATGAGGCGCTGAATGACCTGCACACCGGATCTGTGCAGAACGCGCAGAATCAACTCCCCGGTGAGCATTGTCACCACGGCGATCGCGAGCGACGCCACCACCGAGACGAACAGCACCGAGCCCATCAGGAACTGGTTTTCCGCCTCGCTGATATGCAGGATAATCGTGGTGAAGGTGCCGGGGCCGGCAAGGATCGGGATTCCGAGCGGAAAGACCGCTACGTCCTCGATCTCCGGGTCGAGCTTCGAGGTCTTGGTGCGCTGGCGGTGCCCGAGGATCAAATCAAGCGAGATCAGGAAGAAGATGATTCCGCCGGCGATAAAGAACGAGCCGTGACTGATGCCGAGCACCGAGAGAATCTGACGCCCGATCAGAATGAATGCAGTCAACGCGAACAACGCGGTGGACACGGCTTTCACGATCGTGCGCCGTTTGCGGGCCGCGGGAAGCCCCCCGGCCAGCGAGAGGTACATCGGGATCAGTCCGAACGGGTCTACGAGAATCAGAACCGTAATGAACACGGTGAACGCTTCGGCGGCGGTCATCGGGCACTACTCGTCGATCAGACTCGCGGTACCGCGAGCGACCACGCGGCGGTAGGCTTCGAGCGCAATCGCGGTGTCCTGCACGCCAACGCCGGTAAGGTCGCAGATCGTGATCTGCTCCTGCGAGCTGCGGCCGGGATGCTCGCCCAGCACGAGCTCTCCGAGCTGCACGACCGGCGAGCTCTCGTCGAGCACGCCGGCAGCCTTAGCCGAGCGCAGCTCGCCGAGACGAAACCCCTGCGTCTTGAGGTCGCTCACCACCAGATCGGCCTTCGCCAGACACTCGGCTTCGAGCTCCTGCTTCTCTTCGGTATCCGAGCCCATCGCGGTGATGTGCAGCCCGGGGTGCAGCCACTCGGCTTTGATGACCGGCTCGCGCGCCGGCGTGGTGCTCACCACGACGCTGCTTGAACGCACCACCTGCTCCGGCGTGTCAACCGCCTCAACCGTCACGCCGAGCTCGCTCTGCATCTCCTCAACGTACGCGCGCAGTCCGCCTTCGTCGTAAGCGCTGTACACCAACACCCGATCGAGCTTCCGTACCAGACTCAAGGCCCGGAGCTGAAACCGCGCCTGTGTCCCTGAGCCGATGATTCCAACCGTCTCGGTCCGCTCAGGGGCAAGGTAACGCGCAGCGACCGCGCCTGCGGCCCCGGTTCGCACCTGCGTAAGATAGCCGTTGTCGAGCAACACCGCCTCCGGGAAGCCGGTTTGGGTGCTGATCAACAGCATCAGACCGCTCGCACTCGGCAGGCCGAGCTGCCTGTTGGTGAAGAACCCCGAGGCAACCTTGACCGCAAAGTATTCGAGCCCGGGAATATACGCGGTCTTCACATCCACCTCGCCGTGCTGCTCCGGCACCGGGATCATCAGAATCGGCGGGACGGTCGCGTTGCCGCGCTGCAGCTCTCCAAAGGCGTTCTCAACCTGCGCCACCGCGTCGCCGTCGAGCACCACGCATTCCTTCAGTGCGCGCTCACTCGCAATGTACATGCTCTCACTCCTCCGTACACAAGGTCGTGCCGGCTGCCGAAGCTGCCATTCCCGCTGCCGGCTTGCCCCGGTGGCCGCCGGCTCGGCTACCGGCTCATGCCATAGATCGCGCGCACCGCTTCGCCGTACTGCCTCTGCGGCACCACGAAGATCGCGCTATAGGGCGAGTACCCCTGCACCATGAACAGCACGTTGATACCGGCACCGCCGAGAGCTCCCAAGACCTTGGCACCGAGGCCGATGCTTTCGGCGACCCCTCCCCCGACAATACCAACGACCGCAACCTCGGTATCAAGCTCCACAGAATCCGGGCTCAGCTCGCGGCGAATATCGCCCGCCACGTGGGCGGCCACCGGGTCGAGCTCCGCAGCCGAAGTGACGAACGCCATTGAGTCGCTGCCGGAGGCCGACTGATACACATCGACGCCGTAGCGCTCGAGAATACGCTCGAGTCGCGCGAGAAACGAGCGGTCTTTGTTCAGAAGCACCTTCTCGATGCGGCCAAGGCGGTAGTCCTCGCGACCGGCGATTCCCGTGATCTCACCCCGGTCGGTACCGACCTCCGAGACGATCCGGGTACCCGGATGCTCGGGCTCGTTGGTGTTGCGAATCACAATCGGCAGGCCGACTTCCGAGCAGGGGAAAATCGCTTCCTCGTGAAACACCGCGGCGCCGAGGTAGGCGAGCTCGCGCAGCTCGCGATAGCTGATTTCGCTGATCGGCTCCGGCTCCTCGACGATGCGCGGGTCGGTCATCAGCAGTCCGGAGACATCGGTCCAGTTCTCGTAGAGATCCGCTCCGGTGCCGCGCGCCACGAGCGCGCCGGTGATATCTGAGCCCCCTCGCGAGAACAGCTGAACCTGTCCGTCGCTGTAGGCCCCATAGAAGCCGGGAACAATCTGCAGATGGCCCTTATCCTTGAGCAGCGATGCAGCCTGCCGATAGGTCTTCTCGGTATCAACCGTAGTGGCGTCGCGAAAGGTAACCAGCTCGGCCGCGTCCACGACCTCCGCCTCCATATACGTCGCCACCAACTGCGCGCAGAGGTACTCGCCGCGCGAGACCACATAGTCTTTGCTTCCGCCCTCGCGTATCGTCTGTTCAACCTCATCGAGCACCCGGCCGACATCCGCCGCGACGCCGAGCTCGCGAGCGATCTCCAGGTAGCGCGTGCGCACGTTTGCAAAGACCGGGCCGATATCCTCTCCGGCTGCAGCCCGGGCGTGGCACCCAATCAGCATGTCGGTGATCTTCTCGTCGGCCTTACTGCGTTTACCCGGCGCCGAGAGCACCGCAATCCGCCGCTGCGGATCGGCGCGGAGAATCTCCGCCACCTTGCGAATCTGCGCGGCGTCGGCAACCGAGCTGCCGCCGAACTTGGCTACAATAGTCTTCATAGAGTTCTCCTTGGGCTACGACCAGAAAGCGCTTGCCACGATAAACCGAGAACCCCGATTGGTCAATCAATTGCGGTCAGAAAACCCTGCAGCTCGTCCGACGCTTCGGCGGTGTACCCCCACAGCTCGTCATCGCCGGCCGCTGCGAACTGCTCGAGCGTGGTCGCGACGTCGCTGTTGATGTCCCGCCCGTGACGTACGTGCGTTGTCTGATAGAACGCCAGTCGCTTGTCGCCGTACACCCCGATCTCGAGCAGCTTTTGCGCGCCCTGGCGCAGCAGACACAGCTTGGCGTACAGGTCCGCATCGGATTCCACGCTCCACACACCGAGTATGATAGGCCGGCTGCGGTCGTTGACGTCACCGATAAACTCGCCGCGGAGCAACTCGTCGCGCTGTCTCCTGAGGTAAGGGACAAAGTCGAGGTGTTCGGCGAGCTTGCGATCGGTGGCGAAGAAGCGACCCGACTCGGGGTCGAGCGTGAAGATGATCACGTTTTCGAGCGCCTGACCGTAGCTCTTGAACAACGCCGCCCGATACTGCCGCAGATCCACCGTGCGGCGCAGCTCCTTGAAGCGCATCTTGATCTCCTCGGCGGTTTCCATCAGTCGGCTCTTCAGCTGCGGGCGGTCGGAACGCAGCGCGTCTATCTCGGCCGCCAGCGCGCTCGGAGACTTGCGGCCCATCAGGAACGCGAGGACCGACCGGTAGATGCTGCGCACATTGTGATACTTCCCGAACTGCAGGATGACGTCGAACAGGTACAGTTGGAACTTCCGCAGCTGCCAGATGTAGGCGATGACCGCGGTACGGCTGGTCCCCACCAATGCGCGCGAACCGTCGCCGAGGGTCTTCAGCTCATGGAACCGCTGCTCCAGCTTCAGGAACCAACGGTCGACCAGGTCACCGGCCTTCTGCAGCCGGATCGTCCAGACCGTCCCTTCACCGACGGTGCTCTCTACGCTGATGTTCTCGATTCCGAACGTGGAATAGATCTGCACCGTCCCGAGCCCCTCGCCTTTGCGGCGCTCCTTGGTTGTACTGCCGACGAACGCAGGATAGCCTTCGGTATTGCGCTCGAGCAACGCCGGCTCGATTCCGACGCCGTTGTCGGCGATCTGCAGCACCAGCCCGCTGCCTTCATCCTGCAGGCTGATCTCGATCACGCCCTTGCGCCCTGCCTCGGCGATTGCCTCAAGCGAGTTGGCAACGATGTTGACCAGCGCACGGCCGTAGTTGACATAATAGCCGAGAACGTTCGTGGACTCGGAGTCGATCGTAAGCTTCACGCTGCTCGGTACCGAGGACGCCTCGATGTAGGGCAGAATTCGCTCGAGGATGAGCTCCTTTACATTCACCGCGTGAATGCTGCTGACCGTATCGCGGAAGGCGTTGAGGATGTTGATCAGGGTGGTGGTCTCGCGGTTGATGTCCTCGATGATCTTGCCGCAGTTCTCGATCGAGAGCATTTCAACCATGTGCGCGAGCAGCCTGATCGTCTTCTTGGCATCGTGGCGGGTGCGCCCAATCTCCTCGGTGTAGAGCTTGCGCGATGCGGCCGGGAACTCGGACTCTACCCTGATCTCGGCCGCCGGCGCCGAGAGGTGATAATAGATCAGGTTCCGATAGACTGTGGTCTCGCCCACCCGAAAGCCCTTGCGCTGAAAGAACTCCAGCGTGTCGGCCTGCTTCTCCCAGACATACAGGTACAGGATGGCCTCGGCGGGAATGCTGCGTGCCAAATGTTCGATAAACAGGGTGCCGATCCCGCGCCCCCGGCCGAACGGGCTGGTAACAAGCTTGTAGATGTGAAAGCGGCGTTTCTCGCGGTCGGAGTACACCAGCACGAACCCGAGTATCTCGCCCTCTTCAATCCAGACATAGCTGTGCTCGTAGTCCTTCTCGATCTCGCTGTCCTGAACATACGGCGAGGGGATTACGAAGGTGTCAATGTGCAGCAGCGGATTCTTCTCGATGCGTTTCTCGGTTTCCGGGGTCAGCGGGCGGATCGCCGCAACCTGTGTGCTCTGTTCGCTCATGCTCGTAGTGTACTAAAGATTGCCAAACTCTTGGATGCCCCCTTATACTCAAAGCTTCCAGCGAGGAGTTTATGGACAAGAGCAGTGTGTTTGAAACGAGCGAATACCGGCGCAGACTGCGCATCGTGAAAGAGCGCATGGCTGCCGCCGGCATCGAGGTGCTGCTGACGGTTGATCCGGCGAATATGAACTACCTCACCGGCTACGACGGTTGGTCGTTCTACGTTCATCAGGGCGTCATCGTCATAAACGATGAGGAGGACCCGGTCTGGTTCGGCCGCGAACAGGATTCCAACGGGGCACGCCTGACGGCATTCATGCCGACCGAGCGCATCTACGGGTATCCGGACACCTACGTTCAGTCCACGCAAACGCACACCATGGTCTACGTCGCCGAGCTGCTGTGCGAGCTCGGGGTAGCCGGGCGAACGCTCGGCGTTGAAATGGACAACTTCTATTTCTCGGCGCGGATGCTCCAGGTGCTGCGCCGGGAGCTCCCCGACACCTCCTTCATCGACGCCACCGCGCTGGTGAACTGGGTCAAGACGGTAAAGAGCCCGATCGAGATCGCCTACATGCGGCAAGCGGCGCGCATCTGCGAACGGGTCATGCAGACGGCGATAGACTCCATTGAGATCGGGGTCGCCGAGAAAGACGCCTGTGCCGAGGTAGTGGCCGCGCAGATCGCCGGGACCGAGCAGTTCGGCGGGGAGTCACCGGCGATCTTTCCGATCATGCCGAGCGCCGAGCGGACCTCTACCGCCCACCTCACCTTCGACCCCGACCGCCGCTACCAGCCAAACGACGTGGTGCTGCTTGAGCTCTGCGGCGTGCGCAAGCGCTATCACATGCCGCTTTCGCGCACGGTCTATCTCGGCGATCCGCCGGACGATCTGAAGCGCACCGCCGATACCGTTGTCTCCGGCCTGCAGCGGACGCTCGAGTTTATCCGGCCGGGCGTCACCGCCGAGGCCGTCGAGGCTACCTGGCGCGAGACGCTGCGCGGCACCGGAGTGGAAAAGCCCTCGCGGGTGGGCTATTCGTTCGGGCTGAGCTATGTTCCCGACTGGGGCGAGCGCACGATCAGCCTACGCCCCGGTGATACCACGGTCCTGGAACCGGGCATGGCGCTTCACTTCATGCCGGGCATCTGGCTGGAGCGTTACGGTTTCGAATGCAGCGAGCCGGTACTCATCACCGAGACCGGCTGCGAGAAGTTTGTGGAGTTTCCCCAGCAACTGTTTACTCGTAAAGGAGCGTAATATGAATCCCCTGGCAAGAGAACTGAATGAAACCCTTTCCGGCAGCGTCATGCATGAGCTGCTCTCCCCGTACGGTCGCCGCTTCTACTTTCCCAAAGGCATCATCACCCAGGCCGCCGAAGCAAAGGAACACGCGCATCGCTTTGATGCCACCGTGGGGCTTGCCGTCAAGAACCGCGAGCCGCTGCACCTGCAAGAGATCGCCTCGCACTTCAGCGGCCTCTCGGCGGGCGAGCTGTTCTCCTACGCTCCAACCCCCGGCGACCCCAAGCTGCGCAATCGCTGGGGCGATGAGATGCTGCGCAAGAATCCGAGCCTGAAAGGCAGGACCACGAGCCTGCCGCTGGTGGTTCCCGGCCTGACCGCCGGCATCTCGATCCTCTCAGACCTGTTCTTCGATGTCGGCGATGAGCTCATCGTGCCTGATATGTTCTGGGGCAACTACCGGCTGATCTTCGAAGGGCGCAAACAAGCCGCGCTCAAGCGGTTCCCGTTCTTCTACGGAGACGGCTTCAACCTGAACGGTATGGAGCAGGCGCTGCGCGAGTCTGCGGCGACGGGGCGCACCTCCGAAAACAACCCCAAGGCTGCGCTGGTGCTGAACTTCCCGAACAACCCCACCGGGTACTCACCAACCGAACAGGAAGCGGCCGAGATCTGCCGCCGGCTCGTCGCACTTGCCGAGGAGGGAGTGCGGCTGCTGGTGATCTGTGACGACGCCTACTTCGGGCTGTTCTACGAGGAGAACACCTACACCCAGTCGCTGTTCGCCGAGCTCGCCAACGCCCATCCCAACCTGCTGGTAGTCAAGGTGGACGGGGCCACCAAGGAAGATTTCGTCTGGGGCTTCCGCCTCGGGTTCGTGACCTTCGGCTGCGGCGGAGCGAGCGCAGCACAGTATCAGGCGATGGAGAAGAAACTCGGCGGCGCGGTGCGCGCGGCGGTATCGAACTCCAGCCGTCCGGCTCAGAGCCTGCTGCTCAAAGCGCTCGAGACTCCCGGATACGAGCAGGAGAAGCAGGCCGCCTTCGAGCTGTTGCGCGAGCGCTACCGGGCGGTTCGGCGCATCCTCGAGGAACGCACCCTGCCGGAGGGGATCAGGGCGCTACCGTTCAACTCCGGCTATTTCATGGCCTTTGAGCTTGACGGCGGTGGAGCCGAGAACCTGCGGCGCAAGCTCCTGCACGAGCGCGGCATCGGGACGATCTCGATTGAAGACCGCTACCTGCGCGTCGCGTTCTCCGGCGTCGACCTGGAGCATATCGAGGAGCTGTACAGCGAGATCGTCGCCGCTATGGAGGAGCTTGCCTAAAGCGTGATGCGACCGCGCCTGCCGGGACACGTCCCGGCAGGCCGGCATGAGGCAGCCGTAGCGGTCAGTAGCCCTGCTCAATCATCGCATCCGCGACTTTGCGGAACCCGGCGATGTTCGCCCCGCGCGCGTAGTTCACGAACCCGTCGGACTGCTTGCCTTCGCGGTGGCAGTTGGCGTGGATGCGGCGCATAATCTCGCGCAGCTTGGCCTCCACTTCCTCGAAGGTCCACGACAGCATCATCGCGTTCTGAGACATCTCAAGGCCCGAGACCGCCACCCCGCCTGCGTTGGCCGCCTTACCGGGTGCGAACCAGACGCCGGCTTCGCGAAACGCTGATATCGCTTCAGGAGTGCAGCCCATGTTCGAGGCCTCGATCACGTAGCGGGTGCCGTTGGAGATGAGCTGCTTGGCGTCGTTGCCGTCGAGCTCGTTCTGAATGGCCGAGGGGATCGCGATATCCACATCGACCTCCCAGGGACGCTTGCCGGGGAAGAACTTGGCGCCGAACTTCTCGGCATACGGCGCGACCACGTCGTTGTTGGAGGCCCGCAGCTCGACCATGTACTGGAACTTCTCCTCGGTATTGATGCCGTCTTTGTCATAGATGTAGCCGTCCGGCCCTGAGAGGGTGACGACTTTGGCACCAAGCTGGGTGGCTTTCATCGCTGCACCCCAGGAGACGTTACCGAACCCCGAGAGCCCGATCGTCTTCCCTTCGAGGCCGTCGCCTGCGGCTTTCAGCATCTCATCGGCGAAGTAGACCGCGCCGAAGCCGGTGGCCTCAGGCCGTGCCAGCGAGCCACCCCAGTTGCGGCCCTTGCCGGTCAGCACGCCGGTGTTCTCGTCCAGGAGGCGCCGGTACTGGCCGTACATGAAGCCGATCTCGCGTGCTCCGACACCGATATCGCCGGCGGGAACGTCGGTGTGCGGCCCGATGTACTTGTGAAGCTCGGTCATGAACGAGCGGCAGAAACGCTGAATCTCGTTCTCGCTCTTGCCTTTGGGGTTGAAGTCGGCCCCGCCCTTGCCTCCGCCCATCGGCAGCGAGGTGAGGCTGTTCTTGAAGATCTGCTCGAAGCCGAGAAACTTCAATCCGCCGAGCGTGACGCTCGGGTGAAAGCGAATGCCGCCTTTGTAGGGACCTAAGGCGTTGTTGTACTGCACCCGATAGGCGCGGTTGACCTCCACCTGGCCGTCGTCGTTCTCCCACTCAACCTTGAAAATCACGACCCTGTCCGGCTCGGTGATGCGGTCGAGGATGCGGGCATGCAGATAGCGCGGATTGCGGTTCACCACATCGATAATCGACTCCACGACCTCGTGCACCGCCTGGATGAACTCCGGCTGAGCCGGATGCCGCTGCTCTAAGTCGTTCATGAACTGATCGAGCTTGTACATCGTTACCACTCCTTGTCTTTGGCGTGAGCTGGCCTCACAGTGCGGCGCGTAGGCAACCCCCTACCCGTCGCAGTCCGTATTGATGGGTTTATTATTTGAACTTACGTCAATATGTTAGAACACTGGAATTCTCAGCCCGGTTTGCGGATTTGTCAAGGATAATTCTTAGGGAGTGGTGCGAAGCTTGTTGCGAGCGTGCGACCCGCTTCGCACCGGTTCCTATTTCTCGCGCTACCCGCTTTGCTAACCGGCGCCTGCTCGGATATCATGAGGATATGAGTACCACACGCCGGCGGGTTCCTCAGGAACCGTACTATTTCGAGGAAGTGCCGTTCAAACAGCTGATGCAGCGGCGCATCCAGGAGATCCTGCTCGTCTGCAGCAAGTACGACAAGTTCATGCTTGAGGAGGACGGCCGGGTAGACGAGCAGATCTTCCAGGAATATGTTGCGCTGAACCTGCGTTATCCGCCGAAGTTCACCCAGGTCGCGCGCGGGGACGAGGCCTTCGCGATGCTGCGCGAGCGCCGCTTCGACCTGGTGATCACCATGGTGAACATCGGCGACATTGGCAGCCTGGAGCTCGCTGAGTCCATCGGCCAGGTATACCCCGACCTCCCGGTCGTAGTGCTCACCCCCTTCTCCCGGGAAGTCACGCTTAAGCTGCACAATGACGATCTCTCGACCGATTACCACATCTTCTCGTGGCTCGGCAACGACAATATTCTGCTTGCGATCGTGAAGCTGATGGAAGACCGGATGAACGTCGAGTACGACGTGAAGATCGCCGGCGTGCAGACCATCATCCTCGTCGAGGACTCGGTGCGTTACTACTCGAGCTACCTCCCGAGCATCTACCGCGTCCTCTTCCAACAGGCGCGCCATCTGATGGACGAGGGGCTCAACGAATGGCAGCAGACGATGCGCATGCGCTGCCGCCCCAAGATCCTGCTTGCCAAAACCTATGAGGAAGCGGTCGACCTGTACAATCGATACAAGGACTACCTGCTCGGCATCATCTCGGATATCAGCTACAAGCGCGAGGGCGTAACCGACGACGAGGCCGGGCTGCGGCTCTGTGAGTACGTTCGCGCCGAGTATCACGATCTGCCGTTCCTGCTGCAGTCCTCGCACGGGGCGCATCGCAGCGACGCCGAACGCCACAACGCGGTGTTCATGCACAAGCACTTGAAGTCGTTGCTCGCGAAGCTGCGCACCTATGTGCGTGAAAACTACGGCTTCGGCGACTTTGCGTTTCTCGACCCCAAAACCCGCCGGGAGATCGACCGCGTCTCGAGCCTCACCGAACTGCAGAACAAGATTCGCTCGGTTCCCGACGAGAGCTTTGCCCACCACGCGCGGGTGAACGATTTCTCGAAGTGGCTGAAGGCGCGGGCGCTGTTCCCGCTTGCCAACGTCATCTCCGGTATTCAGCTCACCGATTTCCCGAGCGTGGCCGACGCCAAGCAGTATCTGTTCGATACAATCAAGAATTACCGCATCTTTGAAAACCGCGGTACGATCGCGGAGTTTCGCAAGAGCCACTACGACGAATACTATAGTTTTTCCCGGATCGGCAGCGGTTCGCTCGGCGGCAAGGGGCGAGGGCTCGCGTTCGTCGATTATGTTCTCAAGCAACACCGCATGCGCTACCGGTACGAGAACGTCATCATCTCGATCCCGAAGACGGTGGTGCTCACCACCGACGTGTTCGAGATGTTCATGGAGAGAAACAACCTCTTCGAGCGCGTGCTTGCGGACCGCGAGTTGAGCGACGAGCATATGCTCGAGCTCTTTCTCAACGCGCGCCTGCCGGAGCGCCTGCGCGATGATCTCTATGCGGTGCTGCAGGTGATGCGAAAGCCGATCGCGGTGCGCTCCTCGAGCCTGCTCGAGGATTCGCACTATCAGCCGTTCGCCGGTATCTACGCCACCTACATGCTGCCGAACAACGGCGACACCGTTGAACGACGTCACCGCGAGCTGGTCAAAGCCATCAAGGCGGTCTATGCTTCCACCTACTACAAGCGCAGCCGCGATTTCCTGGAAGCTACCCATAACGTGATCGATGAAGAGAAGATGGCGGTTATCATCCAGGAGGTCACCGGGACGGTGCACGGTGAGCGCTGCTACCCCACCATCAGCGGCGTCGCACGCTCGCTCAACTTCTACCCGGTGGAGTCGGAGCGCACCGAAGACGGTATCGCCAATCTCGCTCTCGGGCTCGGCAAGACCGTTGTGGAGGGCGGTAGCTCGTTGCGGGTTTCGCCGAGCCGCCCCAAGAAGGTCATCCAGCTTGCCGACACAGACACCGCACTCAAGAACACCCAGAACCAGTTCTTCGCGATAGACATGAACGAGCAGGAGTTCGACGCCCGGCTCGAGGAAGGCGGCACCGTGCGACGCTACGACGCCGCCGAGGCCGAGGAGGATCCCGACTTTCCGATGGTCGCCTCCACGCTTGATTTCGAAGAGCATCGCCTGCTCGACGGGGTCGACCAGCCCGGTAAGCGCGTGATCACCTTCGCCGGAGTTCTGAAGTATGGGATGTTTCCGCTGATGACTATCCTCCAGGATCTCCTCGGCCTGGCTTCAAGCGAGATGAACGTCCCGGTCGAGATCGAGTTCGCGGTGGACCTCAACCCGCCGCCGGACAGCAGTCGTGTGTTCAGCTTTCTGCAGGTACGGCCGATCGTCGAGGGGCTCGAAGCGGACGACTTCCAGCTGGAGGACGAGGACCCCGAGCGGGTGCTGTTGTCTTCAGACAAGGCGCTCGGGAACGGGTTATACGACGGGATGTACGACTTCGTGTATATCAAGCCCGAGGCGTTCGACGCCGCCGCTACCGACCAGATGGCGGCCTCAATTACCGCACTCAACGACCGGATGCGCGCGCAGGACCGCTGGTACATTCTGGTGGTTCCCGGGCGTCTTGGATCGAGCGATCCCTGGCTCGGGATACCGTTGGTCTGGACGCAGATCTCCCACGCGAAGGTGATCGTCGAGTGCGGACTGGAGAACTTCCGCGTAGACCCGAGTCAGGGGACGCATTTCTTTCAGAATATGACCTCGCTCGGTATCGCCTATCTGACGATCAACCCGTTTATCGGTGACGGGATCCTCGACCGCGACTATCTCACCGCGACGCCGGCATATCACCAGGACCGCTTCCTGCGGCATCTGCGTTTCAACACGCCGGTGATCGCCAAGATCGCCGGGAAGGACCGGCGCGCAGTGATCTTGAAGCCGACCGGGGAGCCGATAACGCCTGAGAGCGAGCGCGCTACCACGGTCCCGAGCGCCACTGCCGAGACCGAAGCACCGTTGCACACCGGCGGCAGCTGAGTTTCGAGCACCGGCTGGTACGGCGAACCCGTGAACCGGAAGATCATAGTAGCGGGCGCGTTGCGTCGCGTATCGTCGCGCCCACAGGGGAGGGTGCCGCTCAGGCGATGACTGTGAAAGGCGAATTGATTGCTTCCGAAGCGGATCTGGAGCCTTCGACCTACATTCGAAACACAGTGTATGCCTTGGCCCGGCATCGACATCCCGAGCACTACCGGCGGCTTGTGGGAAGAAGAGGCGCCGGAGCGCGCCAGTTTGACAGTACCCGCTCCCGGTAGTAGTATCCAGCGAACGCATGCCTTCTGTCGCATCGATCCGCAACCATCGCTATCGCTTCTTCTATGGCTGGGTCGTCGTGGTGGGCGGCTTCCTGATCCAGGTGCTCAACGGCGGCCTGCTTTTTCACGCGTTCAGCGCCTACGTTCTGCCGCTAAAGGGCGAGTTCGGCTGGAGCCGGGCAGCTATTTCCGGCGCGTTTTCCATGGCTCGTGCTGAGAGCGGCATCCTCGGCCCCTTTCAGGGCTGGCTCATCGATCGTTTCGGATCCCGGCGGATCATGTGTATCGGCAATCTGCTCTTCGGGCTAGGGTTCTTGCTGTTCAGCCGAACGGATTCGCTTAGTACCTTCTACCTTTCATTTGCCTTAATCGCTCTGGGCTCGAGCCTGGGCGGCTTGATACCAATCATCACTGCGATCACCAACTGGTTTTCGCGCCGCCGGGCGACTGCTATGGCGCTTGCAATGACCGGCATGGGGGCCGGCGGTCTGCTGGTTCCCGTGGTGGTTTGGAGTTTGTCGACCTACGGATGGCGAGTTACCGCAGTGATGTCTGCGATCGTTATCTGGATTATTGGTCTGCCGGCCTCTTTGGTGATGCGCCATAACCCGGAGCAGTACGGGTACCTGCCGGACGGTCGACTTCCCAACTCTCCGGAGGGGCCTTCCAATCAAAGACCGCAGGTCGAGGAAGAACTGCAGTTCACTGCCGGCGAGGCGTTGCGCACACCGGCTTTCTGGCTGCTTTCGTTGGGCCACGCTACGGCCTTGCTGGTCGTCGGCGCGGTCCTCGTCCACCAAGTACCCCATATGGTGAAGAGCATCGGGTTGTCGGAGGAAGCCGCGGCCGCCAATGTGGCGCTCCTCGTAATGGTCAGCATCGTCGGACAGGTAACCGGCGGCTATCTGGGCGACCGGCTGGACAAACGACTCATCATGTTCGGCTGTATGTGGCTGCACGCGATAGCCCTGCTGGTCTTTGCTTTCGCTACCACGCGTTTGGAAGCCATGCTGTTCGCATTGCTACACGGTTCAGGCTGGGGTATGCGCGGCTTGTTAGTTAACGCTATCCGCGCCGATTACTTTGGCCGAGCCTCGTATGCCAGCATAACCGGCTTCAATTCGCTAATAGTCATGATCGGCATGACCATCGGCCCGCTATTTGCGGGGTTTCTCTATGATCTCGTCGGCGACTACCATACCGCTTTTCTCGTCCTGTCATTCTTAGCGGCCCTAGGTTCGACGGCTTTCTTTCTCGCGCGTGAGCCCCTGCGGCCGACGTCCGGCGGTAAGCGATAGATAAGCGAAGCTTTCGGCAGGGCCTGCATGAGTGTGTTCACAAAGCGAGTTGACCTTGTCATTCGCGGCGGTACGGTAGTGTCGTGGGATCAGATCGTTGATGCGGCGACGGCGATCGCCGGCGAGCGCATTGCAGCTGCCGGAGATGACGAATTGATGCCGCTGGCCGAAGAAGAGATGAACGCCCTGCTTCTCATCGACGACGTCGGGCTGCTGTTGAGTTCCGGCGCCCCTCGGACCGCCCGCACTCGCCGCGCTACTTCAGGATATATTGACCGCCACACGGCTGCATGCTACCGTGCCGAAGGAGGCAACATCGATGAGCGTATCGCATCCGTGGCGGTATCTGCCGGCGGCGGCAGTCGCACTGCTGTTACTTACCGCCTGCGAGACTGTGCCCGAACCGGGCGAGATACCCGAGGATCTGAGCCGGCAGCAGTATTTCCAGAGGGCCCATGAAGCCTACGATCAGGGCCATTACGATACTGCGCAGGTGTATTACGAGACCTTTATCGAACGCAATCCGGACGATCACGCCGGAATTGCGGCGGCCGAATACGAGATCGCATTCATTCATTTTCGCCGCGGCGAACTACAGGTAGCAGAGGAAAAGTTTCTCGCCCTCCTGGCGCGCTATGAAGCCGACGAAGACGGCGTGCTCCCCGACTGGCCGCGTATCCTGGCCGAACGAACGCTTGACCGTATTCAGGACAAGCGCGCCGGCTGACGAGGCGGCGCACGCCCTGCGCCGCGCGTCGAGCTCGCACTACTACTCCACCGTCACGCTCTTGGCCAGGTTGCGGGGCTGGTCGACATTGCGGCCGAGCTCGAGCGCGGTGTAATAGGCAAACAGCTGCAGGGGAACGGTCATCACGAAGGGGTACATCAGCTCGTGCACCTTCGGAACCATGATCACATCGTCGGCGAGCGCGGCCACCTCGTGGTCGCCCTCAACGCAGGCCGCGATCACCTTACCGTCGCGCGCCTGCACTTCCTTCATGTTGGAGATCACCTTCTCGCGCAGCGCGTCGTCCGGAACCAAAAACAGACTCGGGGTCTCCGGCCCGATCAGCGCGATCGGACCATGCTTGACCTCCGCCGCACTGTAGCCCTCGGCGTGGATATAGGAGATCTCCTTCAGCTTGAGCGCGCCCTCGAACGCCACCGGGTAGTTGATACCGCGGCCCAAGAACAGGAAGTTGCGCGCGGTGTGGTACTTCCGTGCAAGCTCCGCGATCGCCGGCGCCGACTGAAGCACCTCGCTCACGCGATCGGGCACCTCCTCAAGCGCCCGCGCAAACCTCGTGCCTTCCTCGAGCGACATGTGACGCATGCGCGCAATCAGCAGCGTGAAGATATACAACGCGGTGAGCTGGCTCGTGAACGCCTTGGTAGAGGCGACCGCGATCTCCGGCCCGGAGTGAATGTACACCCCGCCGTCGCTTTCGCGCGGTATCGACGCGCCGACGACGTTGCAGATCCCCAGCACGCGCGCGCCCTTGCGCTGCAGCTCGCGCATCGCATAGAGCGTATCGGCGGTCTCACCGGACTGCGAAACCGCAAAGTAGATGCTGTTGCGCTCCACAATCGGGTTGCGATAGCGGACCTCGGCGGCGAGCTCCACCGTACAGGGAATGCGCGCGATCGATTCCATGAGGTAGGAGGCGACTAGCCCCGCGTAGTAGGAGGTTCCGGCCGCAATGATCTTCACCCGTTCCAGGTCGAGCAGCTCCTTCTTGGTCATGTTCAGTCCGCCCAGGTGGCCGGTGGCGTACTCGTGATCGAGCCTGCCCTGCATCGCACGCGTTATGGAGTCCGGCTGCTCGAAGATCTCCTTCTCCATGTAATGCTGATAGCCGCCTTTCTCGATCTCTTCGAGCTCCCAGTTGATGATCTGGATGTTCTTATCGATCTTACGGTCGTTCAGGTCGGTGGTGCGGTAGTCGTCGGCTGTGACCATGACCACCTCGCCGTCTTCAAGATAGATCGCCTGCTTGGTATGACCGAGGATTGCGGTGACGTCCGAGGCGAGGAACATCTCGTGCTCGCCGATACCGAGCACCAACGGAGAGCCGTTGCGAGCGCCGACCACCGTGCCGGGCTCGTCTAGGTGCAGCACCGCTATGCCGTATGTGCCTTTCAGGAGCTGCACCACCTGCTGCACCGTAGCGGTCAGGTCTCCCTCGTACAGCCTGCCGATCAGGTGGGCGATCACCTCTGAGTCGGTCTCGCTCCTGAACTCCACGCCGTCGGCGCTGAGCTTCTCGCGCAGGACCGAGTAGTTCTCGATGATGCCGTTGTGCACCACCGCGACTTTGCCGGAGGCGTCGAGGTGCGGATGCGCGTTGCGGTCGGTCACCCCGCCGTGCGTCGCCCAGCGCGTATGGCCGATTCCGCAGTCACCGGGGAGCTCGGCCGGCACTGCCTCGCGCAACGTCGCGATCTTGCCGGCGCGCTTGATCACCGTGAGTTCCGAGCCCGAGCGCACCGCAATCCCCGCTGAGTCGTAGCCGCGGTACTCCATGCGCTTGAGCGCTTCGACCAGAACATTTGCC
>PUNW01000105.1 GCA_003552665.1 Spirochaetaceae bacterium
AGCGCGAGATGGCGTCTCAGAACCGGACGCTTGGGCGCTTTGAGCTGACCGGAATTCCACCGGCTCCGCGGGGCGTGCCGCAGATCGAGGTCGCGTTCGATATCGATTCAAACGGCATCGTGCACGTCTCCGCCAAGGATCTCGGTACCGGCAAGGAGCAGCGCATTCGCATCGAATCCTCTTCAGGGCTCAGCGAGGAGGAGATCCAGCGCATGGTGCGCGAGGCCGAGGAGCACGCGACCGAAGATCAGGCGGCACGCAAGCGGGCCGAAATCTTGAACGAGGCCGATTCGCTCGTGCACAGCACCGAGAAGACGCTTAGCGAGCACGGCGAGAAGCTCCCGCCGAAGGATCGCAGCGCGATTGAAGGCGCTGTCTCCGAGCTTAAGGCCGCGATCGAGCGCGGTAACCTCGAAGAGGTGGAGCGCGCAAGCGAGAAGGTGAAGCAGCATTCGCACAAGCTCGCCGAGCACCTGTATCAGGGTGCTCAGGGCGGCACCAATGAAGCCGGCCCCGGCGGCGCCGATGGCGCCTCCGGCGGCACCCACGGCGAGCGGACCTCCGCCGGCGGAGCGCAAGCGGCCGGCGATACGGTGGAAGATGCCGAGTATGAGGTCGTTAACGACGAATAAGGCCGATAGATCGGCCGCCGGGTCTCCTTCCGGCGGCGCGATGCCCCGACCGCTGACCCGCATCACGAGTCGGCGGTCTTTTTTTGTGCGTCCGGCAGGGGGCGCCCATACCCGGCTGCGCTCAGCGCTGCGCGCTGAAGCGGTACACCGTTTCGTGCTGATAGGCTTGGTTCGGCTCGAGAAACGGCTGCGGGAAGCTCGGCTCGTTTACGGCGTTCGGGAAGTGCTGTGTTTCCAGACAGAACGCGGCGCGGGCCGGGAGCTTTCCGCGATGGCGGTCAAAGCTTCCGGCCAGCTTGTTCCCGGTATACAGCTGCATTCCGGGCTTGGTGGTGAGCACCTCCATCCGCCTTCCGCTGTCCGGGTCGTAGACCTGCGCCACCGGGCTCAGCTCGCGCACCGGCTCTGAGGCGGAGAACACCATGCAATGGTCGTACCCGCCGTCTACGGCATCGATTTCGGTACCTATTGCCTTCGAGCGGCTGAAATCAAACGCGGTTCCGGCTACCTCGCGCAGCTCCCCGGTCGGGATTGCGTTCTCATCCACCGGTAGGTAGTATGCAGCGCCGGTCTCGAGGCGGTGGTTGAGAATACTCACCGAGTCCGGCCCGGCGAGATTGAAGTAGGCGTGGTTGGTGAGGTTCACCGGCGTGGTCTTGTTGGTCTCGGCCGTATAGCAGAGGCGTAGCTCGCCGCTGGTGTTGAGCGTGACCTCCAGCTCAACCGTGAGCCTGCCCGGATAACGTTCCTCTTTGTCTCGGCTCACCCGTGCGAAGCGCACGCCGGCGAAATCGCTATCCCCGATCAGCTCGGCGGACCACAGTTGCCGGTCGAAGCCCTGGTGCCCGCCGTGCAGGTGGTTGGGACCTTCGTTGCAGGCAAGGCGGACGGTCTTCATTCCGAGACGGAAGGTGCCGCCGGCGATGCGGTTGGCGTAGCGGCCGATCGTGGCACCGTAATACGGGTTGGGCTCGAGGTAAGGGCCGAGCTCGTTGAACCCCAGCGTCACCTCAGCGCTGTTGCCCCGGCGATCCGGAGTCAGGAGCGACACGATGCGTGCCCCGTAGTTAGTGAGCGTGAGGCGGTATCCGTTCTCGGTGTCTATTACAAACAGCCCTACCGCAGACCCGTCTGCGGTAGAGCCGAACTCGTGTTTTTCGACAGTCACGGCGGTACTACTAGATCAGCTTGGGGCGGTTCAGGTACTCGTCACTGCGCAGCAGCATCCGCACGTACTGTGCGCGCCGATAGGTCCAGCGATCCGGTGTTTTCTCTACGCTCAACTTACCGCGGAAGTCATCGAGCGAGGAGTAGCCCTTGCGCTTCATCCAGTCTTCGATCTCACGGAGGATGGTGCCGAGATGGCCCACCGAGTTCTGATACAAGGTGCTGACCGTCTGAAAGGTGTCGGCGCCGGCGAGGAGCACATCGATCGCGTCCTTGCCGGAATGGATGCCGTTGGATGCGCACAGCGAGGCCTTCACGTTGTCGGCCAGCAGCCCGACGAACCGCAGGGCCAGACGGTGGTCGCTCGAGTGCGAGAGGTTGAACGGAAAGTTGGCCGCTTCCTTGTCGATATCGAAACTGGGGTGGAACAGACGGTTGAACAGCACAAGCCCCTGAGCGCCGGCCTCATCGAGCCGCTTCATGAACTCAAGCGGGCTGGTGTAATACGCGCTGAGCTTCACCGAAACCGGGATCTGCACCTTCTCGCGTACCCGGCGCAGCGTCTCGACCTGTGCATCCTCGATGTCTTTCGCGCTCTGGTCGAAGTGAACCGGAATATTGTAGAAGTTGAGCTCCAGCGCATCGGCGCCGGTCTCGGCCAGTTTCTCGGCCCATTCAACCCAGGTCTCCGGGTTTACCGCGTTCAGGCTCGCGATGACCGGGATCGACACCGATTCCTTGGCTTTGCGAATCCACATCAGGTGTTCTTCAGGCCCGGCGTGCTCTTTCTCCGGGAAGATGTTAGTCATCTCCGCGTGCCAGTCGTCGTACATCACCATATCTTCGTCATGGCGATAACGCTCGAGTTGAATCTGCTCCTCGAACAGCGACTGAATTACCAGCGCACCGGCTCCGTGTTCCTCGATCTTCTTAATCGAATCCATGTGGGCGGTCAGGCTGCAGGCGCCGACAACAAGCGGGTTAGCCAACTGTATTCCCATGTAATCTGTTTGCAGGTTCGCCATCGAACGTTCTCCTTTGGTACGGTTTATAACACGTCTTGGTTTGGTATGGTGCGCCCTCTGCGGGATCAGGCGTAGTTGAAATACTCCTTTATCATAGAATTGCTCCGCGATTACGTCAATCTGAAATACCTTCCAATATCTCTTAAGTTGTGGACAGATCATATTGTCTTGCTTTTTGCGGCGGATTCCAATACTGTTTGGAAGAACCTGGGGATAACCGTATGGTCGATAGCTTTGCCGATATTCTGGCGCGCCTACCGGCATACGTGGAGACGGTGCGGCGCCTGGACGACATTCTGCTCACCAATCTTGTGATGGTCGCGGAGGTTCCGTCACCCACCTTCGGCGAGCAACACCGGGTGCAGTGGGTGCTTGACCGCTTCAACGAGTACCGGCTGGAACACTGTTCGACCGATGAGGGCGGCAACGGGCTCGGTATTCTTCCGGGGCGCACCGGCGAGCGCAACATTCTCGTTGTCGCGCACCTGGACACGCCGGTGGATGAGAATCTCGACCACACCGTAGCTATTGAGCCGGGGCTCATCAGCGGTGTCGGGCTTGCCGACAACAGCCTCGGAGTTGCTGCGCTCGTGACGCTTCCGCTGGTGCTGAGCGCGCTTGGAATCGAGCTGAACAGCAACCTCGTTCTCATGGGCAGCACGCGGGCGCTCGGGCGCGGTGACCTCGGAGGCACACGTTTCTTTCTCAACCATACCGATCTGCAGATAGACACCGGCCTATGTCTCGAGGGGGTGCGCCTGGGGCGGTTGAGCTACGCTTCGATCGGGATGCTGCGGGGTGTGATTCATTATCGCCTGCCGGACGAGTACGACTGGACGCGCTTCGGCGCCGGCGGGGCGATCGTGAGCATGAATGATATCGTCACCAGGATCTTAGAGATTCCGCTGCCGCGTCGTCCGCGCACCGCTGTCGTGTTCAACTCAATTGAAGGGGGAGGGCCGGGGAGTAAGGTGCCTACCCATGCCGAGCTGCAGCTCGAGGTCCGAAGCGATTCAGGAGACATCGTCAACGATCTGCAACGCCGCATCACCAATATCGCAACCGAGGTTGCCTCGTTCGCGGGTGGGGAGGCGACGTTTGAGGTGATTGCGCGCCGCAGGCCCGGAGGGCTGCAGTTCTCTCACCCGCTGCCTGAGCGCGCGCGCGACATTCTCACCGCGCTCGATCTGCCGCCGCGAATATCGCCGAGCACGGCCGAGCTCTCGGCGTTTGTCGACCGCGAGATTCCCGCCCTGCGCGTGGGGCTGACCAGCGCCGAAGATCTCGACGACGATCACGAGCAGCTGGAGATAGACCCGATTGCGATCGGCATGACCCAGGTTGTGGCGCTGTTGCAGGCAATCGATCAGGGGTACTGCCGCTATGAATAACGGCTGGCTGAGAAACAACACGTTTCACCATTCTGCGTTTCGTGATCTCGGGCGCCTTGTCGATGAGAAGGAGCGACTCGGGCTTACGGTTTCGCTGTGTATTCCCACGCTCAACGAGCAGGCGACGATCGGAAAGGAAGTGGTTGTGTTCCGCAGCGAGCTGCAGCAACGCTACCCACTGCTCGATGAGATTGCGGTCATAGACTCCGGTTCCACCGACAAGACCCTCGAGGTGGCGGCCGGCTTCGGAGCCGACACCTATCTGGCGAACGACATCCTGCCGCAGATGGGGCCAAAACGCGGTAAGGGCGAGAACCTCTGGAAAGCGATCTATCAGTTGCGTGGCGATATCCTGGTGTATATCGACGCCGACATCAAGAACATTCACCCGCGCTTCGTGTACGGGCTGGTCGCGCCGCTGGTATTCCGGTCTGAGATCAAGTACGTGAAAGCCTTTTACGATCGGCCGCTGGCCTCGAGCGGCGGGGTGCGGCCGACCGGCGGCGGGCGCGTAACCGAGATCCTGGTCAGACCTCTGTTTTCGCTGTTCTTCCCCGAGCTGTCGCAGATCATTCAGCCGCTCTCGGGAGAGTATGCGGTCAGGCGTGAGGTGCTGGAGGCGATACCGTTCCCGATCGGGTACGGCGTCGAGACCTCGCACCTGCTCGACGTCTACACACGCTGGGGGATGGACGCGTTCGCGCAGACCGATCTTGATCAGCGGGTTCACTTCAACCAGC
>PUNW01000178.1 GCA_003552665.1 Spirochaetaceae bacterium
AAGTCTGCATGCGAGCTCCTCAATGCGGGTACTGTGCTGGATGATTGGAGGATACGGGAGTCGAACCCGTGACCTATTGATTGCGAACCAATCGCTCTACCACCTGAGCTAATCCCCCAAAGCGCCACGATTCCTCGGCCGTGCTCAACTGTGCAGCTTACACACTTTGCCCGCTTTTGAAAAGACCGTTGTCATGATAATCTACACGCTATGCGTGTCTTAGCCGGAGCCCCGCTCCTGCTTCTTACAATGGCGGCGATGGCGCTGGGCATAGCGGCCTGCAGCACTCCGCCGGAAAGCCCGCACCGGGAACAGCCCAGCGCCCCTGAAACCCCTGAGCTCGGCATCCCGCGCCGGTCTGTCCGGACACCGGACGCCCCCGTGCTGCGGTTACCCCGCGCCCCGCAGGTTAGTTTCGCTGAGTTGCGCGTGGGCATGAGTACAGCCGAGGTCAGCGGGATCTTCCCCGACCCAGTAAGGATCGAAACAACCACGCGCGGGCTCGAGATCTGGCATTACGATTTCGCCCAGCTCATGTTTCGTAACGGCTTTCTCGAGAATTGGTTTAATCTGGGCGAGTATCCGCCGCAACGCTGACCGGATGGCGCCCGGTCGCCGCCGGCGACAGGGTGATCAAACCGTTATCCTGTCCTGCTCCTGGGCGACCACCAGGCGAACGCGCGTCTTACCTTTGATCATCCGCCGGTAGCCCGCCAGCAGGTCATGCAGCTCGGCGTCCGTGCGCAAAGGGTCATGGTGGAAGAACACGAGCGTGTTCACCTCTGCCTTGTGAGCTGCATTGATCGCGAACTCGAACGGCGAGTGGCCCCAACCGATGCGGGCCGCGAGATACTCCTGAAGCGTGTACTGCGAATCGTGGATTAACAGATCGCTTGCGCGGTAGAACTCCTGCAGCTGGGCATTCTGCTCGCGCGCCGCCTGTTCTCCCTCTTCGGCCAGAGCCGGGTCGTAGTCGGGGTGCTCAGGGTCTGCCGGGAACAGATTGCGGAACGGTTCGTTGTCATACACCGTCGCAACGCTCTTTCCGTCATAATCGAAACGATAGCCCAGGCAGAGGACCGGATGGTTGAGGAACTTCGTCGTCACTCGCATGCCGTCGGCGAGCTCGAAACTCTGTTCCTTAAGCTCGTGGTACCGAATCGTCGCCGACAGCTCGTTTTGGCGTACCGGGAAATAGCGATAGCTCAGCTGCAACCCGATGATCTTCTCGATTGTCTCGTTTTCGTGGGTCACCGGTCCATAGACATCGATCTCGCTCCCGGGAATAAAGATCGGGGTGAAAAACGGGAACCCCATGATGTGGTCCCAGTGCGTATGAGTCAGAAACAGATGCGCCCGGATCGGCCCGTGCGGCAGCTCATGCTTGACCAGATGATCGCCGAGGCGTTTGATACCGGTACCGGCGTCCACCACGATCAGACCGTTGTGCGAGCCGTAACGGATCGCGATGCAGGAGGTATTGCCACCGTACTCCACCGTATCCGGCCCGGGACTCGGAATCGATCCGCGTACTCCCCAGAACTCCACCGTCATTACGTGTTGACCTCCGCAATCCGCAGAAACACTGCCGCCTTCTCGATCTCGGAATGTATCGTTTGCTCGATATCATCAAGATACGCTATATCGACGCCGAGATGGGAAGGCACTGCGTCCGGAAGCGGAGCCGGGTACCGGTCGCCGGAGAATCCGAGCTCGGCGATGTTGGCGAAATGGTTTGCCAGCACAACCGTGTAGACGAGATCTCTATGATCGCCGTCGTACTCCAGCGGCTCATGATGGCTCGAGATAGCATCGATAACCTCGGGGCTCAGCTTCCAGGTCTTGGCAATAAGTCGTCCGACCGATGCATGATCGAGACCCAGCAACTCGCGCTCGGTTACGAAGATCGGCGTACGCTCGCGGTCTGATTGAGCCATGACCTCGAGAAACTCGTCCTCGAACACCGAGTTTATCGGTATCTTACCGATGTCATGCAGCAATCCCGCGATGAAGTACTCTTCAACCTCCTTAGAAGCGACATTGCGTTCTTTGGCGATGAGCTTGCTCGCCACCCCGACCGCGAGTGAATGCCGCCAGAACCCTTGAGCATGCAGCGCGCGGAAGTTCTCGCTACGACCGAGGTTCTCCATCACGGCGGTGCTCAACGCCAGGTTCTTGACGGTGTTCAGGCCGAGCATAATTATGGCACGGACAAGTGAGGTCACCTTCCCCGAAAGCCCGTAGTAAGCTGAGTTGATCAGGCGCATCACCCGCGCCATGAGCACCGGATCAACGCTGATGACCCGGTTGAGGTCTACCGGCGACGCCTTGGGATTGTTGCACACCTCCAACACCTTGCCGACCGTCACCGGGAGGGCCGGCATGGTCTCTATGTAACGACGTATGCGTACGAGACGAACATCAGGATCCAAAACCTGCTCCTACTCAGTGCTGCGGCGCAACCGCGCAGCTATCCGTTCCAGACGAGCATCGATGCCGGCGGCAAGGTCAGGATCCGACAGCGAGCGCGACAAACCACGAATATAATCAAGAGTCCCGACTACTCCTGCTCTGTTCAGGCCAGCCTCGGACGGTGCCACCTGCGGCGGGCCTTCCCGCCGCGCCGCCGCGGTATGCCGGAGCCCGGGCCGATTGCGAAGCCGGTTTCGAAGCGCTTCGGCCCGCAGCCGCACTTCACTGCGCCGGAACTCGCGTCGTTTCTCCTCCGGCAGGGCTTGCGTCAGATTCAACAAGTATTCAAGCATACCGGCTTGGTGCTCGTAGGTCAGGCGGATGATCTTCCGGCGCGGTCCCTCGTCTTCCCCGCCGGGCATAGCACGATACCGGCGCCGCAGCTCACTCTCGCCGGTCGCCTCGTCCTCGAGGCCCTCACCGTCCCACTCAACCGGCTCGTCCGTAAGCTCTTCCTCCAGGGCGTGCGCAGCCGGCTCCGCCCGCGCAAACTCGTCCCTCGGTTCTTCGGCCGTCGTATCGGTCAACGGTTCCGGCTGCTCGGCAAGCTCTCCGGCGTCGCTTGGCTCCTCTCCAGCCTCGCTTGCTTCTTCGCCCGTGCCGGCCGCAGTCGGGAGCAACCCTTCGCCTTCAATCTCAGGCTCCGCCTTCAACCATGGCTCCGAGGGTCCTTCCAACTCACCGAATCTGCTCGGTTCCTCGAGCCCCTCGGTTTCGTCCGGCTCCTCGAGCTCCCCTGACTCCTCGTCTTCTTCCGCCACCAGCGGTTCAAGCTCTTCAACCTCATCCACCGGTTCCAGCTCTTCGGTCGGCTCAAAGCGCCCAATCGGCTCGAGATCCGCTGCCGGTTCCTCGGCTTCCGCGAGCAGTGTATCCCTGGCTTCCGGAGCTTTGTCTTCGCCTTCAGACCTGCCGGCATGGGGCCCGAACAGGGACTCTAACGGCGAGGGAGCGGTTTGACTGTCACGTGGCCCGGGGACGACCTGTTCTTCGATTTCCGGTTCACCGGAGCCGCCTCCCCCACTCGGCCGATACGGGATCTCCTGCTCCAGTGGGGGCGCAAGCTCCCCTGCTTCGGAACCGCGAGACGGAAAGGCGCCATACTCCGATTCCGCTACCTCCGGGTACGATGCCGGACTCTCAAACGGCTTTGCAAGCAGGGGGTCTATGCCGGGAGCCCCACCGGGGGCCCCGGCTTCAGGGCCCAGTCGCTCTGCCTGCTCACCTGTCGGCCCTGCCTCCGGACCCGGCCGTTCGCCTGTTTGAGCCGACTGTTCTTCCCAGCCGATCTCCTGCGGTTCCGCGGCCCGGTGTTCACCCTCCCTGGGCGGGCGCTGACTTCCCGAAGCCGGGATTGTCCCGCTCTCAGAACCGGCGGGTTCCTCTATTTCACTGACGTCGTCAAACGAGCCAGGTCCAAGCATATCCATCAGGGAGGGGCCAATCTCGTCCTCATAGTCCTGCCGTGCAGGCTCGCCGGAAGCTTCGTCCTCGGTCGCGTCCCGTTCCGCCGGGGTCTCACCGCCTTTAGCGTCGTAGCCACCCAGCCCCGAATACGGCTTGCCGTTGCCTTCCGGCCCGGGACTGCCTGTTCCCATACCGGACCATCCGACCGGCTCGGCCTCTTCCTGCGGCGCCTGATCGTTCTCGCCGGCCTGCAGCTCGGTCTCCGGCTCCCCGTCCTCGGCCGCGGGCGCAGGCTGCTCCCAGCCCACGACCGGAATCGAAGCTTCATCCTGTTCGGCAGTACTCTCGACCTGAAACTCTTCTCGGTCTTCCGGAAGTCCCGCACCAGCGCCCGCGGTGAGGGTTCTGAGCCGGTCGAGACTCTGCTCACCGGCGGCACCGCCGGCGGTCTGCTCGTACAGCGCCAGACTCTCGTTCAGTCCGTCGAGATCGTCCGGTAGGGCGCGTTTGCCCTGTAGGCTGACCAGCTCATCGAGCGACTGCAGTGCGGCCTCCGTATCGCCCACATCACGGTGAACTTGTGCCATCTCGGTCAACAGCGGTGCGCTGTCCGCGTACTTCTGCTTAAACGGCTGAACCACCTTGCGCGCTTCCTGCGGGCGCCCGCTGTGCCGGAGCACCTCCGACTCGCGCAACACTCCGTTGAGGTCCCGCGGCCGCGAACGGCGAAACGTACGGATCTGCTCAAGAGCCTTGTCGTGCTCACCACGCTCGACATGGATCTTGCCCACGTCCAGCCGATAGTCTTCCGCCTCGGGATCGAGCTGCAAGAGGTGCTGGAACTGACTCTCGGCCTCCTCGAACTCTCCCTTGCGATAGGCGAGCAAACCGCTGAACCGGCGAGCGCGCGCGTTGTCGGGCTCGCGGGTCACGACGCTTTTCAAGTATTGTTCGGCCTCGTCGTAGCGGCCGCGCTCGCCGAAAACCTTCCCGACGTTCAGTTGCAGCTCGGTGTTATCACGGCCTTTGTCGGCGAGACGACGCAAGCGCTCGAGCGTGTGCTCGTCCGGTGGTTTCCGCTCGAGTATGTGGCCGAGGTTCTCCGCCGCCCGGCCGTAGCCCGGGTTTCGCTCGAGCGCTTGCGCATAGTGCGCGAACGCTTCCTCGACATTGCCCTGTTGCGCATAGACCGTGGCGATGTTGTTCTCGGCCACGGCGTTGCGCTCGTCGATCGTGAGAATCTCCTGCAGGTTGTTGAGCGCCTCGTCGTAGCGCTTCAGCGCCTGCAGCACGAGACCGAGGTTATTCAGCGCGTCAGTCCAGCCCGGGCGGGCTTTTAGCGCGCGCTCGAACTGCTCCTTCGCCTCCTCGAGCCGGCCCAGGTTCTGGTAAGCGATGCCCAGGTTATAGCGTAGTGTAGGATGATTGGCGTCGTATCCGAGCCCATCTTCGAATACCGCCGCAGCCTGGGAGTACTCGTCGCGCCGCTCGTAGATCGTACCGAGGTTGTTGTAAGCCACCACGAAAGCCGGATCCAGCTCGATCGCACGTTGATATGCGGCGATAGCCTCCTCCTGGTTTCCGGCCATCTTGTGAATGTTGCCGAGATTGTAGGCTATATCGGCACGGTCCGGAGCCAGCTCGGCTGCACGCTCGAGCGCCTCGATCGCCTCTGGGAGCCGGCTGCTGCGGCGGTACATAACCCCGAGGTTGTTCAAGGGCTCCACCGAGTTCGGCGCCAGATCGCGCCCCCTCTCGAACTCCGCAACTGCCTCGTCGTTCCGGTCAATCCGTGCGTAGACCATCCCCAACAGGATGCGGGCAGGATATGAACGGTGGTTTCCCTCGAGTACCTGACAGGCAAGCTTCTCAGCGTTCTCGTAATCACCGATACGGTACGCGTTCCGGGCGCGGGCGAGAACATCCTGTTGTTTAGCACCGGTCATTCGTTCCGCCTTGATGGTCGTGCGTGTGCTTCCTGAGAAAAGCGAGTCTCCGGAATTATACCCGCTGCGTCGTAAGCCGCAACCGCAAAGTAATATACCGTTCCGTTCTCTAATCCCTCAAGCTCGACCTCAGTAACGTCACCGACATCGACCGGGGATCTGCCTTGTACGGCACCCGTACCGAAGTACTGTCCCGGACGGGTCCCATAGTATACATAGTATCCGTCAACGTCCGGGTCGACAACCTCATCCCACCGCAGCCGCACCGTACCGTCGCCGGGCTCCGCCCACAAGCGTGCGGGGGCCGCCGGCGGTGAGGCCTGCTCATACCGGATAGCCAGCCACGAAACCGAAGGGCTCTCGCGGCGGCGACCGTCCGGATAGAGCTCGACGCGCAGCTGCAGGAACCGGCCTTGCGCGCGGTCGGGAAGCGCGTCCCCGGGTTCAAAGCGCCGCCACCCGGTGTGGAGATTCTCGAAGTGCGGGTCGTCACTCAGACGGTAGAAGAAGAACACGTCCGTTTCACCGGGAGTCTGGAATCGAGCGTCGATGCGCGTCGGTTGCGAGAGGGGGTGCCCGAGGTCGAATGCGCGCGTGATCCCGACAGCAGGCACCTCGTCGGTGCGGTCGAGCATCGGGTCAGTCACGTAGCGCCGACTGAAGCGCAGCTGGTCGATCAGACCGGAGTACCCGACCCCGAGTCGTAGTTGTGACTTGGAAGCCTGACCGAGATACGGCAGATAGATGTCGCCGCCTTCGCGACCGGTGTCGGTCACATGCCGGAGGTCTCGAGGAACTCCGTCGACCAGGTACTCGATCAAGCCGGTCCCGGCCTCGAATCGCAACAGATGATGGCTCCAGGAGCGCGGAATGAGACTGCGGTCACCCTCGAGGACGATACGATGCGGCTCGTGATCGGGCCGGAAGAACACGTTGGTAAGCTCCCACCGCAGGCGGCGCCGATGTACCTCAACCCTGAACCGCTGTTCAAGTCGGTCTTCTTCGGTACGCCGCGAACCTTCCCAGTCGAGGATGGACTCGCCGTCGTCGAGCGCCGCCGGGTACAGCCAGAACTCGATCGAGAAATCGTCCCAACTCTGACCGGCGGCAAACATCGCTTCCCGCGAGGCCTCGAGCAACAATCCCTGATCACGCGCGTCGAATCGCGCGGCGCCCTGCCCCAGTCGCGCCAGAGGCGATACGCGTTGTTCGGCGCCGACCACCCGGTACAGCCCCGCGGCGTCGATGAACGGCGCTCGGTTGAAATGCAGCAGCAGGTCGGTCTCCGGCTCGGGCTCGTATTCCCCGTCCCGTAACGACAGATCAAGCTCGCCCCGGTAGCCCGACCGCAGCCGCAATCCGAGCTGATATACCATGTCCGCCCAGTTGTCCTCGCGCCCGAGGAACACAATGCGCTCGCGCGCCGACGCCTCGGCGGCCAGCAGGAGGATCAGTAGAATAGTAAACACCCGTATTCGCATCGCCGTCATTCTGATATACATTACATATCGGCAGTTATGAACGATCGTAAAACGCTGTCGCCCGGGACCTCGGCGCGCTACTTGCCCAGCGACCCCGGCGTCTACATCATGAAAGATGCCGACGGCACCCCTATCTATGTCGGCAAGGCCAAGAATCTACGCAACCGGGTGCGCTCGTATTTCAGCGGTGAAAAGGATCCCAAAACCACCGTGCTGCGGATGCGCGTTGCCGGCATCGAGTACATCGTCACGCGCAACGAGTACGAGGCTCTGCTGCTCGAGAACAACCTCATCAAGGAACACGCACCCCGCTACAACATCAATCTCAAGGACGGCAAATCCTACCCGGTAATCCGCATCACCAACGAAGCCTATCCGCGCGTGTTTCGCACCCGGACGATCGTCGAGGACGGCTCGCAGTATTTCGGGCCGTACACGAACCTCGACAAGGTAGATCAATACCTCGAGCTGATCGAGCAGCTGTACCCGCTGCGCAAGTGTCGCGGACCGGTCAAATCGCGGCCCCATCCGTGCCTATACTATCACATCGGCCGTTGCAGCGCCCCTTGTGCCGGGAAGACCACACAGGAGGAGTACCTCGTTAACGTCGCTCAGATCCGCAATCTGCTCGAAGGCAACACCGCTGACCTGCGCAACGAGCTCGAAGACCGCATGAACGAGGCGGTGCAGCGCCTCGCCTTCGAAGAGGCGGCGAAATATCGCGACGCTATCCGGGCGATTGACGCGCTCGCCGAGGATCAGCAGGTCATGGACTTCGATCCCGACATCCGTGACTATGTCGGCTACGCGGCCAAGGACGAGCTCTGTTCCTTCGCGGTGTTCCAGATGCGCGCCGGCAAACTGATCGGAAGCGAAACCTTTCATACACCGGTATTCGGCACCGAAGAAGAGGACCTCATGCAGTTTCTGATGCGCTATTACGACGAACTGCGCACCCCGCCGGCCCGGCTCCTGATTCCCACGCCGGTGGAGCTCGACGATCTCGTGACCTTTCTGCACCAGAAACACGGAGCGCAGGTGCGAATCGAGGTACCCGAATCCGGGCGCGACGCCTCGTTACTGCGCATGGCGGTCCAGAACGCACGCAGCGACCTCGAGAAACGCGCCCGTGAGCGCGGCAATCTGCCGGCACTCGAGGAACTGAAGCGCGTACTCGGGCTCGAGCGCACGCCGCTGCGGATAGACGGGTTCGATATCGCCCAGCTTTCGGGCAAGCATCCGGTAGCCGCACTGGTCACGTTCGACAACGGCATACCGAACAAGAGCAGCTATCGGCGCTATCACGTCAGAACACTCGAGGGCCGGATCGACGACTACGAAGCGATCCGCGAAGTAGTAGCCCGCCGCTACACACGCGTGGTCAACGAGCGTGCGCCGAAGCCCGACCTGATCCTGATCGACGGCGGGATCGGGCAGGTGAACGCTGCAGCCGAGGTGCTTGCCGCCCTGGGGCTGGAATCAATACCGGTAGTGGGACTGGCCAAGCAGTACGAGGAGCTCTTTCGCCCGCACCACAACGAGCCCCTTCGCCTCCCCGAGGGCTCTGCACCGCTGCGCGTACTGCAGTACGTGCGCGATGAAGCCCACCGCTTCGCCACCAGCTTCAATCAACAGCTGCGCAGTAAGGATATCGCGTTGTCGCGTTTGGAGTCGATTCCCGGCATCGGTGCGGCGCGGAGCCGCCGGATCATGGAGCAGTTCGCGTCGCTGCAGAACGTTGCCGAAGCAACCCCGGAGTACATTGCTTCAACCTGCCGTCTCAGCCGTGACACCGCGCAGCAGGTTCGGGCCCTTGCGCAGCAGCTCAGCGACGCACAGCAACTCAGCGATACGGAACCCGAGCCGCAGGATCGGGAGTAAGCGGACCGTCGTGCGGCGATGCGACCGCCGCGCCTGCGCGCACCACAATGACGTACACGAGTTGCTGCAGCAGCCCGGCGTGCACCCCGGGACGGACGGTGCGAAAGAGCGCGTCATACTCCACGAGGCGTTCCAATATCTGTTCGAGCTCCGCGCGAGTGAACTGCTCGCTGCCGGCAACGTAGGTGCGCTGGTTGCGCTTGCTGCGGATGTTGAGACGACTGAAGGCCTCCGAATGACCGTAGCG
Source organism: Spirochaetaceae bacterium (assembly GCA_003552665.1). GTDB lineage: Bacteria > Spirochaetota > Spirochaetia > DSM-27196 > SLAA01 > B1Sed10-166. The sequence goes on from PUNW01000178.1 coordinate 9,435, forward strand.
CTCCGCCTCGAGCAGCTTGAGCGCGTACAGGTTGCGGAACTGCCACGTCAATCCGGCGATAACCTGCACCGGCTCGGCAGTTCCCGACAGCGCCATCTTCTGCAATACCTCGAGCGCAGTCACGAGCTTCCGCTCCGCGATCGCAGCAAACAGAGTGAAGACGTTCTCTTCCTTGCTGTGATACACAAACCGATCGACGTCTTCGGCGTTTACGACCGCATCGGCGCCCATGATCAGACACAGCCGGTCGGCCTCCTGCCTGAGATCCTCGGTGTTGTTTTCCACGAGCTCGAGCATCAGCTCGGCCGCCTCGGCGGTGATCTTGAGCCCCTGTTTGCGGAAATAGCCCACGAGCCACCCCTTCTTCTGGTTCTCAAACATTTCCCAGAAGACCTTCCAACGCTCGGCGGGCACAGCCTTCTTGAGCTTGGACTCGAGCTTGGAGTCGAGGCGGGGAGCGTCGCTCATCAGCACCAGGGTGGCCTCCTCGTTCGGGTGAGCGACATACTCGAGAAGTGCCTCGATCTCATCTTGACGCTTAATCGTTTCGGCCTCGTATACCAGAATCAGCCGGTGAGCGGCGAACAGGTCGCCGGTGCGAAGCACGCGCACGACCTCCGGTACCGGGGTCTCGGCCGGATAGAAGCGGTAACGATCCGGTTCCGCTCCGTGTTGCTTGCCGAGATGCGCGCGCAGTTTTTCGAGGTACTCCTTCTTCTCACCGTGTTCCGACCCCAGCAGGACGAACACAGAGCCCGCGGTACGTTTGGCACTCATTGTTACCGATCACTCGTAGCTGCGGATGAGGTGAGCCAGCTTCCCGAGCACCCGCACGTCCCGGGTGAAGATCGAGGGGTAGCTGTCGTTCTCGGCCTTGAGACGGATGCGATTCTTCTCGCGATAGAAGCGTTTCAGGGTCACCGCGTCGTCCACCAGTGCCACCACGATGTCGCCGTTGTCCGCCGTTGCCTGTGCGCGAATCAGCGCGATGTCGTTGTCGTGAATGCCGGCGTCCTGCATGCTGTCGCCGCGCACCTGCAGCGCGAAGTAGTCGCCGCCGCGAAGGTACTGCCGCGGTACCGGGACGACTCCGTCATAGTTCTCTTCCGCGAACAGCGGCCGGCCGGCGGCTACCTGACCGAGTACCGGCACACCCACGATTTCGTGCTCCGGCTCCGGCTCGGCGGCGGACTCCGGCTCGAGGACTTCGATCGTCCGCGACCGGTAGTTGTTCAAGGCGATGTAACCTTTGCGCTCGAGCGCCTTGACGTGATCGTACGCGCCCTTCACCGAGATATTGAACTCGCGCGAGATTTCCCGAAAAGTCGGTGGATAGTGGTGCTCACGAACGTACCGCTTCACGAACTCGAGGACCTCTCGCTGTCGCGCGGTAATTGCCTTCATCGCTCCACTTTGATCCCGTACTTGCGCAACTTACCGTGGAGGTTACTGGGGTAGATCCCGAGCGCCTCCGCTGTGCGCGAGATGTTGTTGCCCTGCTCGGCAAGCTTCATCTCAATATACTGCCGCTCGAAACTCTCTTTCGCCTCGTTCAGTCCCATGTCCCGGAACGGCTCCAACGTCTCGCTCTTGGCCTCAGCTCGGCCGGTTCCGAGATGCTGCTTGATCACCTCTGCGTCAATTTCTTCTCGGTCGCACATGATATTAATGCGTTCGATGAAATTTTTCAATTCCCTGATATTGCCCGGCCACGAATAGGCTTTCATCTGCTCGAGCCCGTCTTCGGTGACCTTGCGCGGGGCACCGTCGGGCGGATACCGGTGCAGCTTCATGAAGTACTCCACCAGTACCGGAAGGTCTTCCAGCCGGTCGCGCAACGGCGGCACGTCGATCGGGATGACGTTGAGGCGGAAATAAAGGTCCTCTCGAAAGCGGCCCGCCTGTATTTCGGCCTGAATATCCTTATTGGTAGCCGCAATAACACGCACGTCCACCTGCAGCGTACGTTCTCCGCCAACACGCTCGAACTCCATCTCCTGCACCGCTCGCAGGACCTTTGATTGCGCCGAGAGCGACATATCCGCCACCTCGTCGAGGAACAGCGTGCCGTGATCGGCCAGCTCAAACTTGCCCTTTCGTCGCGAGACCGCGCTTGTGAACGCGCCTTTCTCGTGCCCGAACAGTTCGCTCTCGATCAAGGTGTCCGGAATCGCGGCGCAGTTGACCTCGACAAATGGCCCGTGCGCGCGGCGACTGTGCTGGTGAATCTCACGCGCGACGAGCTCCTTGCCGGTGCCGTTTTCCCCTGAGATCAGAATCCGCGAGTCGCTCGCTGCGCTCTGCCGGATGATCTCGCGGATCTGCTGCATTGCTTCGCTGTCCCCGAGCATCTGAAGCTCGGTCTGCATTGAGCTTTTCAGCAAGCGGTTCTCGCGCTTCAGCTGCTCGAGCTCGATCGCGTTGCGCACCACGGTGAGAACCTTCTCGAGGCTGAGCGGTTTCTCGAGAAAGTCGAACGCCCCGCCCTTGACCGCTTTCACCGCCAGGTCTATGTTGCCGTGACCGGAAATGATCACAACCGGCATTCCCGGGTACGTCTCCTTGATATCCTTGAGCACGTCGATGCCGCCCTTGTTGGGCAGCCACACATCGAGGATGACCGCATCGATGATCTGTTCGGCGAGGCGCGCGAGACCTTCGATACCGTCTTCGGCCACCGTGACCTCGTAGCCTTCGTCGACCAGGATAGCTTCGAGGACCTCGCGGATACCTTTTTCGTCGTCTATCACCAGAACGCGGCTCATCTCTCGTTAAGCTCCCGGAATATCGATGAAGAATGTCGTACCGACTGACTCGCTGGTTTCAAACCAGATCTGCCCGTCATGGTCGAACACCATGCGTTCCACGATCGAAAGCCCGAGGCCGGTTCCGTCCGACTTGGTCGTGAAGTACGGATTGAACACCTGTCCGTAGTGCTCGGGGGAGATGCCGCAGCCGCTGTCCTGTACCCGAATGCGGCAGTAGCGTGTATTGCCTTTCGTCACGACGTCGGCGCTGACAATGACCTCCCCACCTGCCCCGTTCATCGCATCAAAAGCGTTACGAAACAGGTTCACGAACACCTGCTTCATCTGCTTGGGGTCGACGACCACCTCGAGATCCGACGGCAGCGATTCATAGCGGATCGTGTGCCCCTGCACGTGCTCGTACATCGCCGCAGCTTCGTTGAGCAGCTCAACCAGAAGGACGCGTTGTCGCTGCGGCTTCGGCAGCCTAGTGAAGGCACGAAACTCGGACAGCAGCTCGTTGAGGTTCTCGACTTCGCTGATAATCGAACGCATCGCCGGCCCGAAGACTGCGTCAAAATCCTCGCTACCGGCCTGATACTTGCGGACCAGGCGTTCGGCCGAAAGCTTGATCGGAGTCAGCGGGTTCTTGATCTCATGCGCGAGCCGTTGGGCGATCTCCTGCCAGGCGGCCACCTTCTCGGTCTGCCGCATCTTGACGCGCGCACGCTCGAGCTCGCTCACCATTCGGTTGAAACTGTCCACCAGGAGGCTCAGATCGTCCTTCGACCGCGTCAAAATGCGAATCGAAAAGTCGCCTTCAGCCACTCTGCGGGTAGCATCCTCGAGCTGCACGATCGGGCGGATGATCTCATCGCTCAGCAGGAAACTCACCAGGATCGCCATCAGGATCAAAGGAAACGAGAACAGACCGTAGAACGCCACCAGCAGCAACAGGAATACCGGCTGGACGCGCTCGTACTGCAGGAAGCTCTCGCGCGCGGTGGTCAGCAGTTCGGCCGAGCGCTCGAACCCCGGCGGCAGAACGATCGACAACACCGCTATGCGGTCCTCATCGAGACTCGCCCGCACCCGCAGAACGCTGCTGTCGGTGGAGGTGTCACGTATCACCATGCCGTCGCGCACCGCCGGAAGATCTTCAGACTCGACTCGGCCTTCGGCAGCACCCCCGAAGAACAGCTCCTCACGATCCGGTCCGAACACCTGCATTGAGTCGATATCAGGGTTGATCGATCGCAGATCGAGCCATGCGTCCTCAGCGCTGTCACCAAACTCACGATCGCTGTTCGACAGCCGCTCGGCAACCTGTTCGAGGTTCTCCACCTTCGCTTCATAGTGCCGCAGTGATGCCTCGAGTCCACCCTCGAGCGCCTCGCCGGTTCCGCCGCCGAACCACGAGTCCATCACCGTATTGATTACCGTGATCGAGAGTACCGCCTGGGGCACCGAGGCTAACAACACCACCACGCCGAAGAACAACAGCAATCGCAGCTTGAACCCGACCCCCGGGCGACCGGCGGCACGATCGCGGACCAGCCGGACCACCTGAGCCAGCAACACGACCAGCAGCACCGCCGGAAACGCAAGCGCCGCCGCGAGCATCAGGGCGTTGGAAGGCTCGACCCCCAATGAGAACTCCGTCAGCAGGTGCTGCGACAGTACGATCACTACCCCTACGATCAGCAGGTAGAGGAACACTATACTGACGATACTCGTGAGGGAGGTACTCGCGTTGCGATTCAGCTTCATCACCGAGTCATAGGAGTCTTAGGCGACTGCAGGTCTACACGGTTCCATCCCGAACGGAAGATGCTCTCCGGGAACAGGAAGCTCAGCATGCGTAGGGCCGGCGCCAGTCTTACCGGCCGCACCTCGACTCTAGACTCAATATACACCGCGTCCGACAGTTTTTCGTATCCCGGCAGATCAAAGCGATAATCCTGCAGCCGGACCAGGCTCGACAGATACGGATCGGCCGAGTCGTACTGCCGCTTGGTCCCGTCCGGTTCCTCGATTACGAATGCTTTGCTGAACTGATCGTAGCGCCCTTGCAGTCGCAGCGATTCTTCGTGCAAGAGCGTGTCGCCGAACATACCGAGCAGCCCGTCGGTGCGTCCGTACACGCGAAACGTGTACTCGATCTCCGAACGCAGTCCTTCCGCTGCCGCCCGGATCAGCTCGTCGGCGTCATAGCCGTCGAGCAGGACGCTGACGCGCACCGCGTTGCCGTCGAACTCCGCGGAGACATGACTCTCGAGCGCATCGGCCACGGCCGGATACGCCAGCGCCAGCGTTGCGGCGATGACAAGCACCCGAGCGCGTATTGCCCACCTACTCTTCCTCAAACCGGTTTTCGAATAACTGCGACAGCGCATCTACGGCCTCCGCTTCGTCTTCGCCTTCGGCCTTGATCGTGAGCGATGTATTGTAACTCGCCCCGAGCGTTATGATCCCCATGATCGACTTCGCATTGATCTCCTCGTGCTCGTTGCGAAATGCGATCTTGGACTTGTACTTGCTTGCAGTCTGCACGATCAACGCCGCCGGGCGGGCGTGGATGCCCGCGCGGTTCTTAATCACCACGTTTCGTTCTGTCATTGCTCTATCCGGTACTCAGATCGTCGAAGCTCATGGGGTCACGTTCTTGAAAATACCGCGAGCGAGCGTTTTCGGTCTCCAGCCATTTTAACACGCTCTGGTTGAACTCACGCGCCGAGTAGTAACCCATCTTTTTCAGGCGCTCATTCATCGCCGCGGTCTCTATGATCACCGGAATGTTGCGGCCCGGCTTCACCGGGACCTGGAGATACGCCACTTTCACTCCGAGAATCTCCCGAGTTCGCTCTTCAGCACCGATGCGGTCGTAACTCTTATCGGAATCCCAGTCCTCCAGCTCAACGATCAATTGGATCTGCTTCTTATCGCGGATCGCGCCGACACCGAACAGGTGCGTAATATTGATGATGCCCAGTCCGCGGATCTCCATGTGATGACCCAGCGTGGGATTGGCGCCGTACCCCAGAAGTATGTTGCCGGCCACACAGCGAATCTCTACCGCGTCATCGGCGACCAACCGGTGGCCGCGCTCAACAAGCTCCAGGGCTGCCTCGCTCTTGCCCACGCCGCTGTCTCCGAGGATCAGCACTCCGATGCCGAACACCTCGACCAGCACGCCGTGCTTGGTCTCCTGCGCCGCGAAGATATTGCTCAGCGCCCGTATCAAGCGTGACTGAAACTCAGACGAAGCGAGATCGGTTTGCAGAACCGGACAATTGTACTGCTCAGCCAAAGCGTAGAAATCCTTCGTTGGCTCGAGCCCGTGAGTGAACAGCACACACGGCACATCGTCGCGACTGAGCAGCCTCTGTATCGTTCCGGATTCGCCTTCCTGCGCCAATTTCTCCAAGTAGGCGGTTTCCCCGCGCCCGAATATCTGAATCCGCTCCGGTCCGAAGTTCTCGAAGAACCCAATCAACGCCAAACCCGGCCGGTTGAGATCAGGTACCCGTATCTCGCGTGAGAGCCCCGGCCGACCGCCGAGGCAACGCAGATTGAGCGCATTGTGCTCTTTCAGATCGAGATTCAACAGATCGAGAACCGTGAACCGCTCCATGTCATGACCGGTCTTTGATCTTATTCTTCTCTTTGCGCACCTTACTGTCGAGCTTGTCGAACAAGCGTTCGAGCCCCTCGTACAGATCGAAGCTGTTGGCCTTCAGCACGCTCGAGACGCCCCAACGGAAATGAAGCTTAGCCTCTACCTCATATTCGCTTTTTTCCTTGGTGATTGTAAAGTCCAGGTTTACGATATAATCCTTCGCGAAATCAAGCTTCTCAAGCTTCTTCTCTATGAACTCCTTCGTTTCGTCCTGAAGATCGAGATGCACGCCCTTCACATCAATATCCATGATTTCCCCTTTCTACCGATCGTAAGACGACGATATATCCAACTCTCTGCGGTACTTCGCCACCGTCCGCCGGGCAATCTTGATGCCGCGCTGTTCGAGCAACGCCGCGATCTTCTGGTCCGACAGATGCGTATCTCCCGATTCCTGTTCCAGAATCTCCTTGATATTCTCTTTAACTGCTTCTTTGGAAAACTGGCGGCCGCCCGGCGCCGTTGTCGAGACCGCGTTCGAGAAGAAATACTTCAGTTCGAAGATCCCCCACTCGGTCTGCATGTACTTACCGGTGGTAATACGTGAGACAGTGGCCTCGTGCACGCCGACCTCGGCGGCGATATCACGCAGGGTCAGCGGTACCAGATACTTCGGCCCCCGAATAAAGAACTCGCGCTGGAACTCCACGACTGCGCGAGCCACCTTCAGCAGCGTCTGATTGCGCTGCTGAATGCTATGGATGAACCAACGCGCATCCTTGACGGAGTTGGTGACAAAGCGTTTCACCTGCTTGTCTTTGCGTTGTTCGACGTCCTCGACCAGCGCATCGAAGAACGGGTCGATCCCCAACACCGGGATCTCCTCTTCGTTGAGGATGATCACAAGCTGGCCCTCTTTGATTGTGACCAATAAGTCGGGGATGACGTAGGTCGGGCTCTCGTTGGAGTATAATCGACCCGGGAACGGGGTCAAGCTACGGATAAAGGCGATCTCCTCGTCGAGTTGCTCGCGGCTGATCTTGAGCTTGCGGGTGATCTCCGAGTATCTCCCCTTCTCGAGCGCGGTGAAATAATTCGCCAGAATCTCTTCCGCAGACGGCGTGCGATCTTCGGCCAGCCGCGCCTGTATAATGAGCGACTCACGGTAATCGCGCACGCAAGTGCCGACCGGCTCGAACGACTGTATCATTGCCCGTATGCGCTCGAGCTCCTTCTGCTGCCCGGGCTTGACCAGCGTCATAGGATCCTCGAGATCGAAGCCGTTTTCGTCGAGATTGCGAATGAGAAGCTCGCCGATCTCAAACGCCGTTTCCGAGATCGGTTGCAGGCGCAGCTGCCAAAGGAGGTGCTCCTGCAGCGACTCCGGGCGGGCCAGCGCTCCCTCCATAAAGCGCCGTTTGGAGTCGCCGGCATTCTGGTCATACGAGGAGGTGGTGAAGCCGGGATCGGAGCTGTTCTCGAAGTACTCGTACTCCTCAGGAGTCGCTACCGCCTCTTCGAGCGATGTGGTCCCGGGATCTTCGACGACTTCGAGTGCCGGATTGCGCTCCAGTTCCTGCTGAATGCGGAACTTCAGCTCCTGGAGCGGCAACGCCATCAGCTGGATGCTCTGCACCAGCTGAGGGTTCATCTTGAGGCGCTGTTCCTGGACTAAGCCCTGCCGTTGATTCTGCACGCCGTTCCTCCGCCCCCCTGCAGGATATATTGGCCCACGCTAGACTGTTTGTCAACGCAACAGTTCCCGGCACGTATCGATGGAGCGTATCCCGATGCGCGGCGCAGCGAGATCGGCTGCTCCACAACCAACCACCGGCGCGTCCGGTCTTCGCCCGATTTTAACACGCTCCGGATATCGCCTTAAATGCTCCACGGTAGCGTGTAGGTCAAGAGTTATCATAATACCAAGGAGGTATGAAGCAATGAAAAAAACTCTGTTGTCAGTTGTGATGGTCGCACTCGCGCTGGTTCTGTTCAGTACGCCCGCTATTGCCGGCGGCGGTGAGGATGACATCGCGCTTGTCTACCTGGGCGCTGCCCTTGAGGAGACCGGTGCCGGCCACGAGGAGGTGGTGGACGCAGCCTCTGAGCTCGATTACGACCATGTCGTCTACGCCGTCGAGGTCGAAATGTTCCTGGAAGGTTTTACTGAGGAAGTCAGAGATCTAGACGATAACGACCTGACGGATCAGATGGCCGAGCTCGCCGACGACGCTGAGGACGTTGAAGAGCTCGCCGAGCTGGGCGCTGTAAGTGACGAAACTGAGACGGTCATTGAGAACGTGCAGTGATGCGTGAAACCCGCAGTCGCAGCCGGGTAGCCGGCGGGCCTGTAAGCCGCTCCCGCTGCCCGGCCGCTGCGGCTCTTGCCGTCGGTCTCATCGTGGCGCTCGCCTTCAGAGCCGAAACTCGCTCCCCAGATACACCTGTCGTGCCACCGGACTCTCCATCACTTCGTCACGGTCGCCGGATACGACGATCTCGCCGTTATTGATGATATAGGAACGATGCGTAATCTCGAGCGTGTCACGCACATTGTGGTCGGTCAGGAGAACGCCGATACCGCGCTCGGCGAGCTCACGCACGATGGTCTTGATCTCGTAGACCGCAATGGGGTCGATGCCGGCGAACGGTTCGTCGAGCAGGAGGAAGCGCGGCGATATCGCCAGCGCACGCGCGATCTCGGTTCGGCGGCGCTCGCCTCCTGAAAGGGTGTACGCCGGCTGGCGGCGTAGCTCGGCGATCCCGAGGTCACGCAGCAGCTCTTCGAGTTGCGCGCGGCGTTCGGACGGCGTGAGATCGCGCCTGATCTCGAGCACCGCGCGTACGTTCTCCTCGACCGTGAGCTTCCGGAACGCCGAGGCTTCCTGCGGCAGATACGAAACCCCGGCGCGCGCGCGGCGATACATCGGGAGCTTCGTCACGTCGGCGCCGTCGAGCAGCACCCGTCCCGAATCCGGACTGATGAAGCCGACCACCATATAGAACACCGTGGTCTTCCCGGCGCCGTTCGGGCCCAGAAAGCCCACGATCTCCCCCGCGCGCATCGAAAACGAGACCTGCTTGACCACCTGCTTCTGTCCGAAGCTCTTGCAGAGCTGCTGTGCGGCGAGCTCGCTCGGGCTTACCCGGCTCTCGGCCGAAGTCTTCAGGTTCGGGTAGTTCACGCTCGGCCCTCACTCGTCCTCGTCAGCGTCGGTCGCGTCGGCACCGTCCTGATCGTTTTCGCGGTGCTCCTCGTCTTCGAGCGGTCCCGGAGGCGGTTCCTCAGGAGGCTCGTCGGCGCGCTCCTCAGCAGCGCGCGCGCCGATTGCCCCCGACACACGCCCCTGCATCGTAACATGATCGCGGTCGAGATCGATCACGATACGCATTGCCCGGTACTCATCATCGCGCCGGCGCACATGCGGGACGCCCGAGAGCTCAAGCACATTGGTATCGCGCTGAAACCGGGCAAGCTCAGAGCGTGTCTCCAGATCTTCTCCCTGAATCCGCACCGCCGCCTGCACGATCATAAGCTCCTGCTCACTCCGATACTCGAGGAACCCGCCGCGCACGGTAACCTCGTTGCGCTCATCCTCGAGCTCCACCGTTCCTTCGGCAAGCATGACCTCGGTCTCACGATCGTAACGCAGTCGTTCGGCGCGCATCGTGATCTCATGCTTGTCATCGACCGCCCGTACGTTGCCGGTCGCGATTGCGTAACGGAAATCCGTTCCGAATATCTCAACGCGATCGGCTTCGATCACAAGATCCTCGCTGCGAATACCGGCGTTGCCTTCAAGAACCGTGCGCTCGCGCCCCTCGGCAAAG
>PUNW01000032.1 GCA_003552665.1 Spirochaetaceae bacterium
CACCGCTCACGGGTCCGCGACGGTCACGAGCAGGCGACGGTACACGCCGAGCAGAACGCCGTGGCCGATGCCGCCCGGCGCGGCGTGGAGCTCGACGGCGCACGGGTCTACGTCACGCACATCCCCTGCATCACCTGCTGCAAGATTCTCGCCGCCGCCGGCATCCGTGAGATCGTCTACCGTTATGACTATCGTAACGACCCGCTCGTTCCGGAGATCCTCGCCGAGAGTGCGGTCACGCTGACCAAGCTGTAGCTCGCGCCACGGCTCATGCGTGTGAGGTGCTCGCGCAGTGCGACGGCGTTGGTGTGATATTCGTCCTTGGCACTGTATGTGAGTGTCATTCAGGTATTTGCTGCTTCATCGAGAAGGGCATGGAACTCACGCTCGTGTCGAAGCTGTTGGAGAATGTGTTAGCGACCGATGGGAATCGAACCCACATCACGAGCTTGGAAGGCTCGGGTAATAGCCATTATACGACGGTCGCGTGTGAGTCTTCTACTTACCAGAGATCGACCGGATCTGTCAAGGCATACCACAGCTGCGATTTCGCTTGCTCGCCAGTGACTTGGGCGGCTCGGCGACCGGCCCGACGCGGCCCCGATTGATGCCTGTCCCAGAATCAACTATAGTGCGGCTAGCACCGCGGATGCACGGCAGACGCTGGGAGGGGAGGATGAGCAGATATGGGACCACGAGGTGAAGTCTACTCGTCACGATTGCAGGCAAAGAGCGAGAAACGCACCTACTTCTTCAACGTCAAAGAGAACCGTTTCGGCGACCTGTTTCTGAACATCGTGGAGAGCAAGAAGAACGAAGGTGCGGCGCAGGGAATGGAATATGAACGCCACCAAGTGGTGGTATTCAAAGAAGACATGCCCGATTTTCTTCGCGCCCTTGAGAAAGTCAGCGGCTTCATGGATCGCGGGAAGTAACGTCCCGAACGCCTTTGAAGCTGCGGCGGTGCAGTCCGCAGCAGCCCGCGCGTCGTACGGCTTCAAGATGTGCCGCGGTGGGGTAGCCTTTGTGGCGTTCGAATCCATACCGCGGATCAAGGCCGGCGTAGGCGGTCATGAACCGGTCTCGGGCGGTTTTGGCGAGTATGGAGGCAGCCTGAATCTCGGCAACTTCGCGGTCGCCGCCGACAACCGCCTGCGCTGTGACCGGCAAATCCGGGCAGAACCGGCCGTCGACGAACGCAATCAACCGGTCTGCAACCAGGGGGGCGTCAGGGCGCCGCATAAGAGCGCCATAGGCGCGTTGCATCGCCAGCAGCGTCGCGTGGTGGATGTTCAGCCGGTCGATCTCGTACGGCCAAGCCCAGCCGATCCCGAACAGGCAGGTGGCCCGGATCGCGGTCTCGATTTGAACTCGTCGCTCGGGCGAGAGCTGTTTGGAATCGCACAGCCCGGCAGGCCCGGACCCACGTCGGAAGATCACCGCGGCAGCTGTTACCGGCCCGGCTATCGGTCCCCGGCCGGCTTCATCGATTCCGCAGGTTTGGAGCATACTACCGGCGGTATAGCCTGAAAACGGCGGTCCGTGCAACCGGCAACTGAGGCGAGAATGGCCAGACGCCCTTGAACAGAGTGGCGCCGTGGAGCTAATATAACGGCAACCGCCCGCAGTGGAGCGGTACTGGGAGTGGGAGTGTTTCTCAAGCAGATCGACGTATTCGGCTTCAAATCCTTCGCGGACAAATGCAGCATAGAGTTCAACGACGGTATAACCGCGTTCGTCGGCCCTAACGGATGCGGCAAGAGCAACGTCGTCGATGCCATTAAGTGGGTCCTCGGCGAACAGGGCGCCAAAAGCTTGCGCGCGGACCGTATGGAAGACGTCATCTTCAACGGGACGGACTCGCGCAAGCCGTTAAACGTGGCTGAAGTCACGTTGACCTTCTCCAACGATACCGGCGTCCTGCCCCTCGATATGCCCGAAGTCACGGTCAAAAGACGGCTGTTTCGTACGGGAGAGAGTGAGTACTTCGTTAACAACACCCCGGTGAAGCTGAAGGAGCTGCGCGAGCTGTTCTACGATACCGGCCTGGGGAAGACGGCGTACTCAATCATGGAGCAAGGCAAGATAGACTCGATTCTTTCCACCAAGCCCGAAGAGCGCCGCTACATCTTCGAGGAAGCAGCCGCGATCACCAAGTACAAGCAACGGGGTAGGGAAGCAGAGAAGAAGCTCGAGCGCACCGAAGAGAACATGCGCCAGGTGGAGAGCGTGCTGAGCGAGGTCAGACGAACCTACGACTCGCTGAAACGGCAGGCTGAGAAGACCGAAGCCTATCGCAAGCTTCGCGAAGAGGTTTTCGGGGTGGAGCTCGATCTGCAACTGTTGCGGCTCAAGAGCGCCGGCGAGGAACAGGAAAAGAAGAAGGAACAGCTTGCCCGACGGGTGGAGCAGCGTAATGCTCTCAAAGAGAAGATCGATACCATCAATTCAGATTTGGAGAGCAATCTGGATCTGGTAAATAGGATGGAGAACAAGCTCTTCGAGGCACAGAAGAGCTTGTACGGGATCGAGCTCGAGCATAACAACCTCGACAATCAGTTCCGAATGCTCGCCGAGCGGAGCGAGGAGCTCGGCGAGAAAATTGCCGGCGAAGAGAAGCGGCTGGGGTCGTTCGCCACGAAGCTGGCGGAGGCGGAACAGGAGCTCGAGACGCGTAAACGCGAGCTCACTGAAGTGCGTGAGCGAACAGCGGCGCTCGATCAGAACATTCGCGAGTTCGAAGGGCATATTGAGGCTGCCGCCGAGCGCATTCAGGCCAACGAACGCCGGATCGAGCAGAACAGCGCGACGGTGGAGCGGGCCGAGCAGCAGCAGGAGAAACTACAGCAGGATATCCGCGAAATCACCGACGACATCGTCGATCAGCTCGACCGGAAGCTCAAGGCTTCCGGTTACTCCGGGCGCCGCCGGGCGGAGCTGGAGCAGCACATCGGTGAGGTGCTCGATGCGATTGAGATGCAGGTGCACGCGCGCGAGGAACTCTACCGGGATGCCGGGAGCTTCGAGAGGTACTCCAGCGAGCAATCGCGGCGCTTGTTTGAAGGGCTCGTGGCGGCGTATGAGCGCATCGGCGAGAAGGTGGGTGATCTGCGCGCTACCTTCGCCGAGTACCGCGAAGCAACGCCCTCTTTTCTTGATGAGTTTCTGGCCCCCGAAGGCATCATCACCAAGAAGCGCGAGATCGATGCCGAGCTGGAGAGTCTGCGGGAGCAGATCAAGGCGGCGCGCGAGGATTCGGTGACTGCAACCGGAGAGAACCGCGAGCTACAACGCAAAATAGGGGAATACCGAAATACGCACGAGGAGCTTCGTGTCACGCGTGCGCAGATGAACTCGCGTGAACAGTCCCTCGGAGCGGACATCGAGCGCACGAAACGTGCGATCGAGGATCAGAAACGGCAGCAGGAACAGACAAAGAAGGCGCTTCAGCAGGACCAGGCGCGCCTCGAGCAAACTCACCTTAACATGGAAGAGACGAAGCGTAAGCGCACCGAGCTCACCAAACAGGAAGAGACCAAGCGTGCGGAGCTGAAGGAGCTCGAGGCGAGTATCTCGAACAAAAACAGCGATCTGCTCGCTAAGGAGAAGCAGGTCAAGCAGCTCATGCAGGAGCTATCGAGCCTGCAGGACAAAGTCGAGAAACTGCAGGTGAGCCTTGCCGAGACCACCAGCGAGATCCGCAACATCTACTCCAATTTCGAGGAACAGCATTCACGGGATCTGCGCGAATATGAGCCACGGATGCTCGAGATCACCGCACAGCCGCGCGAGCTTCGCGAGCAGCTGACCGGGTTACGAGAGAAGCTGCGCTCGCTCGGCAGCGTAAACCTGATGGCGCCGGAGGAGTTCGCCGAAGTCGCTGAACGCTATGACTTTCTCGTGGGACAGCTCGAGGATCTGCGCCGGGCGAAGGAGGATCTGCAACACGTCACGAGCGAGATTCGAGCTGAATCGGCAGAGCTCTTCCTGGAAACCTACAACAAGATCAAGAAGAACTTTCACACTATTATTCGGCGACTGTTCGGTGGCGGCAGAGCCGAGCTACGGCTGACCGACCCGGACAACGTGCTTGAATCCGGGATTCAGGTGTTCGTCCAGCCTCCCGGTAAGAAACTCGAAAGCATCGAGCTCCTGTCCGGCGGTGAGCGCTCGCTCGTTGCGGTCGCCCTCCTGTTCTCCACATTCATGGTTAAACCGTCGCCGTTCTGCATGCTCGATGAGCTTGACGCCGCGCTCGATGAAACCAATGTCGTCCGCTTCGTCAACATGCTCAGCGAGTTTGCCGATTCTTCGCAGTTTGTGGTAATCACGCACAACAAACGGACAATTACCGCTGCCGGTACGATGATTGGTGTGACGATGGAGGAGTCAGGGGTCTCGAAAGTAGTCGCTATTCGCGTCTCGGAAGCGGAGAAGGTTCATGCCTAAGTACGGCCGACGGGTTCTAACCAGGAGCCTTGTACCCCTGTGGAAGACCGTCACCAGCGCGCTCGGGAGGCTATGGTCGCGCACTGCCGCGATCGTCGTTGCAGGGATTGCGGTGGTGACTGTCGCGACGGTGCTCTTAATGCTGACCTTCGTGATTCCGGACGGCGTCCGCGGGTCTGCAGAGCGCGAGCCGGAGGTGCAAACTCCGCTGCCGCGCGGGCTGCGGGTACCTGACTGGGAGTACCCGGATTCAACCGAAGTATTGAAGCCGCCGATAATTATGATACGGGGTGAGACCGGACCTTGGCGTCATTCCGAGATCGAGCCGTACAAGTACGACTCGGTCGATGCGGTCCGCGAGTACCTGCGCCGGGAGAACGACGCGGCGCTTCGGAGGGTTTTCGCACGCGTACCGTGATTGGGGAGGGGAATCACAATGCGGTGGATTGCTCTGGTGCTCCTGCTTGCAGGTGCA
>PUNW01000201.1 GCA_003552665.1 Spirochaetaceae bacterium
AGATTCACCACGAGCGCCGTGAGTTTGATGACGCACTTGATCAGTTCGTACGCGCGAGCGATCTGCATACCGAGAGCGCCGAGCTGTGGTATCGTCTCGGGAACGCGCAGTTCCGGGTGCGGGAGTTCCGCGATGCGCGCTCCTCATACGAGAAGGCTGTTGATCTCGAACCGGAGTATCCCAACGCCTACTACAACCTGGCGATAACTAACCTGCAGCTCGGCTCGGAATCGCGCGCGCTCAACGCGCTGAACTCGGCGGTGGAGGTGAAGCCCGACGATGCCCGCTCCCATTACCGTATAGGGCGGATCAAGGCTTCTCAGGGCGACCTCGACGCAGCGATCGCCGCCTATCGAAAGGCGCTCGACCATGACTCTGATAATCCCGAGTACAACAGCAGGCTCGCCGCAGCGTACTTTCGGGCGGGTGATCTGCGGCGGGCCGAGACTTATTACAGTCGCGCGCTCGACGCCAACCCCGACAGCGCTTCCAACAACTACAATCTCGCCCTTGTGAAGAAGGATCGCGGCAGTCTCGATGGTGCGTATGAGTCTATCAACCGCGCGATCGAGCTAAACGACTCGGCGCCGGAGTATCATTTCACGCTAGGACAAATCCAGGAAGAGCGCGGTGAGGTCGATCCTGCAATCGATGCGCACAGCCGGGCAATCTCGCTCGATCGCGGCTACGTCAGCCCGTATGTGGAACTCGGGCGCATCCTGGAGCAGGAAGGGCTTTACGACGAAGCGCTCGAGCTGCTCGAGACCGCTTACCGGATCGATCCCAACTCGGTTGAGCTCAACAACAACCTCGGGAAGGTGTATCGCGAGCTCGAGCAGTGGGAGGATGCAATCGACCACTATCGCATCGCGCGCGAGGGAGATCCCGACGATCCGGTGCTGCGCTACGATCTGGCGATCGCCTATATCGGTGCCGAGCGCTTCTCCGATGCCGAAGAGCACTTGCGGGCCGTTCTCGACAAGGATCCTGACTTCTGGCGGGCCTACCACCGGCTCGGCGAGGTGCTGGTCGCGCGCGAGGACACCGAAGGCGCGCGGTCAGTACTGGAAGACCTGCTGGCGCGCAATGACGGCTACGAGGACCGCGACGAGGTAGAGTCGATCCTTGGAAGCCTGTAGGCTGCTTGAAAGCTGCAGGCTCGAAAGCCTGGAGCCGGTGCGGGCCGCGTCGGCGGGGGCTCGCTCAGAGCCTCTGGGCACGGCGATAAAGCTCCTCGCGTGAGATCTCGATCCACAGCGGCCGGCCGTGGGGGCAGCGCTGCTGGGGTAGTCTCAGCGCCTCGCTTATCAGCTGCACGGCCGCCTCCGGTTCAAGCGGATCGCCGTCCCGCACCGCAGCCTTACAGGCCAGCTCAGTATAGAAGCGGTCGCTCAGCGACTCGGTATGCGGGGCGGCCTCGAGCACAGCCTCGCTCAGGAGCTGCTCCTCATCGCGGCAGGCGGCGGGCACCGCTTCAATCCGCCAGCGGCCGGGGGCCATCTGCGTGAGCGTTAGCCCCAGCTCGGCCCAGGCCGCTTGTGAAGCCGACAGATGCCGTTCCTGCGTTTCGTCGGCCTCGATCTCGATTGGAACCAGCAGTTGCTGCCGGTGCCGATGAGCTCGGTAGCGTTCGTATAGGACGCGCTCGTGCGCGGCGTGCTGATCCAGAACAAAGAGGCGCCCCCGGTACTCGACCAGCAAAAACACCCCGTAGACCTGCCCCAGATAGCGAAACTCAGCGTCGGCCGGGGGGCCGGCTCCGTAAGTCTCGCTGCCCGGGCGTCCGGGGTGCGTTTCGGATGCCTGCGCCCGGCGGTGCCCGGTCGCGGCGGCCGGCGAGGGCGGAATATCCGGCACGATTGGAGCACGGCTGCGGTGAATCAGCGCAACGCGTTCTCCTGCGGAGAGCCCTTGCTCATCGTCTCCGGCAAATAGGTTCGTGGAGCTCGCTTCAGAGTCGTCGGCTGACGTCGCAAGCTCGGCACGGCGCACGGCGCGCAGATCGTGGCGTGAAAGATCATACGCATGCAGGAACTCCCGGATGATCTCGACCAGGCGGCGCCTTATCTCGGCCTTGGTGCGAAAGCGCACCTCCTTCTTGGCAGGATGCACGTTGAAGTCCACAAGCTCCGGCTCACACTCAATAAACACGCACGCAATCGGGAACCGTCCGCCGGGCATGAACGGAGCGAACGCGTGCTCCACCGCCTGCACAAACGCGAACTCAGCGATGCGGCGGCGGTTGACGAACACTTGAATCTGTTTGCGGTCGCGGCGATAGTGCTCGGGACCGGCGAGCACGGTGGTGATCTCGAACCCGGGTCCCGAGCCGCGAATTTCGTGCAGCTGATTCGCCGGCAGAGCGCCCCCGAACAGGGTCGCGATGCGCTCGCTCGCGCTCGCCGGAGGGTAGAACGCGCGGAGCGACCCGTCGACGAAAAAGCGAAACTGCAGCTCCGGGAAAGCAGTCGCCCGTTCGGTGAGCGTTGCACGTACGGCCGCCGACTCAGCACGCGGGTTCTTGAGGAACTTCTTGCGTGCCGGCACGCAGTAGAACAGGCTGTTCACCACGACCGTAGTACCCGGCTGTGCTGCGGCAGGCTGCGGCTGCTTCGTTTTGCCGGCCTCCACCGTCAAGCGGTAGGCGGTGTCGTTTTCCGGAGTCCGTGAAGTGATCTCCAGCCGCGCAACGGCTGCGATACTTGCGAGCGCTTCGCCGCGGAAGCCGAGGCTTGCAACGTGCTCGAGATCCTCGGCGCTTGAGATCTTTGAGGTAGCGTGAGGGAGGATGCAGGTCGGGAGATCCTCCGGTGAGATGCCCCACCCGTCGTCTACCAAGCGCACGCTATCGATTCCCCCGTTGGTTATCTGCAGCTCAAGGGAAGCGGCTCCGGCGTCGATTGCGTTGTCGAGCAGCTCGCGCACCACCGAGGCCGGGCGCTCGATAACCTCTCCGGCAGCGATCTTACGCGCTACTTCCGGCGCCAGAACCTGAACTCTGCGCTGAGTGCTCGCCATAACGCTCGGTAAGGTAGCACAGATTACAGGCTCGTCGCTATGCCTCCCGGCGGTCAATACTGGAACCGTGCCTCGATACCTCCCTGTACGCCTAGAAGCACTTGATCGACGTAATCATCCTCGGTGACTTCGAACGGCTCGAGTCCCCAGCCCAGATCGATGTAGGCGCGAATCGAACCGCGTTCGGGTATCTGCAGCGCGGTCTCGTGGCCTACCACAACGGTCACGAGGTTACGCTGCGGGTTTTCTTCGTAGCGCCGCGCGGTGACCTTCAGACGCTCGGTGTGTTGGTAGTATGCGCCGCGTTCCACGAACGGCTGCAGGCGTTCGACCCCGAAGATCGAGAGAGGATACCACCGCCACAGAAAGCGAGCCTCGGTTTCTAGCTCGCGGGCGAAATCGTCGTTGCGTTCGAACAGCACGCTGTTTTCGATCTCCAGCCGGCGGTGCTCGCGGCCGAAAAAGCTGAGCTCATTCGTCACGCGGGTGTCCCAGCCGTCAATGGTGCCGGTAGGCGACTCACGTAACCGGTAACTCAGCGTATTGCGAAACTCATCGCTTTGGTACAGGTCAAACACCGGGTAGGCGCCGCGGCGTCCGAACAGATTCACCGCTGCGGTCGTGAGGCTGAGCCCGTACTGGCGCCGGTCGCTGAGTGCGTCGCCGTCGCGCGTCAGGGTGCGCTCTATATCGGTGCGCGCGGTGCTCGGAATCAGGAGATCGCGCCAGTGCGATCCGAACGGGCGCGAAGCCTCGAGAGCCGTCGCCGGGCTGTAGCGCGCATACGGGAGCGGTTCCGAGGCCTCGGCAAAGCTGAGGTTGTCGGTGTCCATGAACAGCTCGGCGAACGGCGGCGAGGCATAGATGTAGTCCTGCCGTTCGAGCTCGCGGAAGTACTGCCGGAGGTCGTCGCCGAAGCCTTCGTTAGCGGGTGATATCGCGGTGTTGGAGAAGCTACGCGTGTAGCTCGGAGTGAGGGTCAGCCGGATGGGGTCGAAGACCGGTGCGCGGAAGGGAGTCCGCAGCCGAAAGGTCCCCCGGTTGCGCTGGCGGTCCTCAGTGACGCTGAGGTTTTGATACGCGAGCGTCGGGTGCCAGTTGAGCGCGAACCGCTCGCGCTCGTAATCCAGTCTGAGATTGCTCTCACCGCTACGCCTCGTGCTGGTCCCTTCCTGCCACGGTACCGTCAGGGTGTAGCCGTCCATCCAGGAGACGAAGTAGTTCTCGTCCGGCAGTGTGTAGCCCGAGGCTGTCTGCCCGAGTCGCCCGTCGGTGCGGAGTCGCCAGTTTCCATCCCAAAGCGAGGTGAGCTGCGTCCGCCAATCCTGCTGCAGGCGGGTGTCGCGGAGGCTGGCGGTGTTGTCGAAGCGCAAAATGCCGAGCCTGCTGCGCTCGAGGCGAACCCCGGTGCGCCGCGACATCGAGGGGCGAAAGGCGTTGTAGTTGCGACGGTACTCCTCAAACAGCATTACCGGCGCGGTCTCGGCCGGCGCCTGAATCTGATGTCCTCCCAGAGTGGTCACGCGCTCGTCGGCGCTCACCACCTCGAACTCGGTATCGAGGCTCACGCGCGCCACGTCGGCGCCCACGCCGGTGCGCGAGCTGAAGGTGCCGGGGCGGTCTGCAAAGTCTGATTCGGGCGAAAAGCCGCCGCTCCGTACCGCGAGGTCTTCGCGCAGGCGCAGATTGGCGAGCACCGGGAACTCCCCGATCTCCATCAGCGTGTCCGGGTACTGGTAGGCG
Organism: Spirochaetaceae bacterium; assembly: GCA_003552665.1. Lineage (GTDB taxonomy): Bacteria > Spirochaetota > Spirochaetia > DSM-27196 > SLAA01 > B1Sed10-166. Next base: position 4,762 of record PUNW01000201.1, read on the forward strand.
AGCGATGCCGATGCCGCTCCCTCCACGCTCAACCGCGCATCCCGCCAGTGCACCTCGTCGATATACATGCGGCCGTTTTCCCGTCCTTCGAACTCGAGCTCGAGCCGCGACACCTTGCGGCTGCCGGTGAGAC
>PUNW01000233.1 GCA_003552665.1 Spirochaetaceae bacterium
TACCGCGCAGCAGTCCGGGCATCGCCATCGTTTCAGCGGGATCCGCTCAGATAGTTCACCGAAATAGCGCTCTACGTATCCGTGCCCCCACAAGCGACGCCCTTCACATCGTGGACACCGTCGAGGGCGAGGCCACCTGAAGGCTTTCCCGAGTCTCAAAACTTCATTACAATCGACCGACAGATACAGTATCAGGGCCCTAACCCCTGGTATTGGATTTAGGGGATGATTGGTGCGCTTACACCATCATCCCCGTTATTCTATCGGCTCAATTGTCGTGAGAACTCCACACGTCTTTCTTCGGTAATCTGAGAAATCGCCCCTGTTTCAGTCTCGTTTAACGTGTGCCGGGACAAGGCACGAAAAGACTTTCCGGTGTGCCGCCGGCGGATGAGTTCGTCGGCGGCGCTCTGATGGCCCCCGGTTTCAGCCGGGGGCCGATCTACCAGATCCCTGAGTTACGAGGGTGCGGTCTCCTGCCTTGCAAGCGGAGCTCCCCAAAGCCCTCCATGGAAAGCTCCGGGGGCATTGCGGCGCACCTCCCCCTACGTCCGAACCCACGCTTGCTTGCCTCGAAACTGCCCGATACACCGCATCCTATACCGCGCCGACGAACGAAGGCGCGTAGCGCGCGGCGGAGAGAATAGCTTCAGCCATGCCGGCGGCATCGGCCTTCCCTGTCCCGGCAACGTCGAACGCCGTGCCGTGATCCACCGAGGTGCGCAAAATCGGCATGCCGAGAGTCACCGAAATAGTGCGGTGAAAATTGTACGTCTTCGCCGCGATGTGTCCTTGATCGTGATACAGCGATAGCACCGCTCCGAAGCGCCCTTGCAACGCCATGTGAAACACCGAATCAGCCCCGATGGGGCCGACCACCTCAAGGCCCTCAGAGCGGGCTGCCTCTATCGCAGGCTCAATCTCAGTCACCTCTTCGTCGCCGAACATCCCGCGCTCACCGCAGTGCGGGTTCAAACCGGCCACCGCCAGTTCACTTACATCGGTGAGACCTAGTTGACGCAACGCTCGGCTGCAGCGGCGGATATACGTTAGGACCCGGTCTTTCTTCACCATATCGACTGCCTGACGCAACGAGACGTGGCGCGAGAGGAAAAAGATCCGCATGTTATCGATCTCAAACAGGGTCAGAGGATCATCGCTGTTGGTGAGCGCCCCAAGGATCTCGGTGTGCCCAATATAGTCTACCTGCCCGGCCTTGAGTGACTCCTTATTGATCGGTCCGGTAGCGATCGCGTGTACCACGCCCTGCTGCGCAAGCTCAACCCCCTTGGCGATGTAGTCGTACGCCGCCTGCCCGCACATCTCCTGGATCTCGCCCATGCGCAGCGCAGGAAGGGCGACGTTGGCGAGATCGAAGACGTCGATCGTACCGAGCTCATATGCGCCTTCGGCGACGTCCGTAATGCTGTTGACCTTGGACGAACCCCCGACTATCTCAACCCCTTGTCTCACGACGCCGGCGTCGCCGATCACCAGCGGCCGACACGCGCTGTAGACGTCTTCACGCTGGAGTGCGCGCGCCACAATCTCCGGCCCTATTCCGGCCGGATCGCCAAGGGTAATGCCTATCGTCGGTTTCATTCTGTTCGCTCCTCATGCACCATGATCAGACACCCCGGTCGCGCCGCAGGGCGCGCAGGACCGCTCTCGACCCGCGCCCGCCGCTCTGTCCCGGCCGCCTTCCTGGATCATGTTATGCAAATAGGGTATCTTAAAAAACGCGAAGGTGAAAGGGATAGGGAGGATATGGCAAGACTACGCAAGACGCGCATCGTCTGCACGCTCGGCCCGGCTGCCGGGGATTGCGAGACGATCAGCGGTCTGATCCGGGCCGGGATGAACATCGCACGCTTCAACTTCTCGCACGGCGACCACAACGAGCACCTCGAGCGCCTGCAGATTGTGCGCGCAGCCTCAGCCGAGCTCGGAATTCCGGTAGCCGCGATGATCGACACTAAGGGCCCGGAGATCCGCACCGGCACGCTCGAAACTGCGGACAAGATTCGCCTGATTCCCGGCAACCGGATCACGCTGACCACCGAGGAGGTGCCGGGCACCGCCGAGCGCCTCAGCATCAGTTACCGGCGGCTGCCGCAAGAGGTGCGGAACGGGGGGCATATCTTTCTCGCCGACGGCCTGCTGGATCTCGAGGTTGAGGAGGTGGACGGCACCGAGATCCATTGCCGCGTTCGTGCCGGAGGAATGCTCGGCAGCCGCAAGAACGTCAACGTGCCGGGAGTGCGAACCTCGCTGCCGGCGATGACGCCCAAAGACGAAGAGGATATCCGCTTTGCGATCGAGCACGACATGGATTTCATCGCCGCATCCTTCATCCGCAAGGCGGAGGATGTACGCTCTATCCGCGAGCTTATTGAATCGCAGGGCTCCCCGATTCGTCTGCTGTCAAAGATCGAAGACGAGGAAGGGCTGGAAAACATCGACGATATCATCCGCGTGTCGGACGGAGTCATGGTGGCGCGCGGCGACCTGGGAGTTCAGCTCGAGCTGGAGGAGATCCCGATGGCGCAAAAGCGCATCATCGAGAAGTGCAACCGAGAGAACAAGCCGGTGATCACCGCTACGCAGATGCTCGACTCCATGATCAACAACCCCAACCCCACGCGAGCCGAGCTGACCGACGTCGCCAACGCCATCTTCGACGGCACCGACGCGGTGATGCTGTCTGGTGAGACTGCCAACGGGGCCTACCCGGTGAGCTCGGCGGAAACGCTGAGCCGTATCGCGCTGGCGGTGGAGCGCTCGGAAGAGTATCGTAAACGGTGTGCCGAGTACTTCAGCTTCCACAGCCCGTCGCATGACATTGGGCACAGCGTGGCCAAAGCTGCGTTCGTGGTCGCTTCGGAGATCAACGCCGCGGCGATCGTCACCCCGAGCCTGCGCGGCAACAGCCCCCGCATACTCAGCAAGTTTCGTCCCATGCAGAACATCATTGCGGTAACCACCTCGGAGCGCGTTTGCCGGCAGCTGTTGATCACCTGGGGCGTCTATCCGCTGCTCACGGCGTACGTGCGCGACTCCGAGCTGATGATTCAGAACGCCCTGCGGATGGCGCTGCAACACGGCTTCGTGCAGCGGCTCGAAAAGGTGGTGACCGCGGCCGGCATGCCGGTCAACTCGCCGCTGATGATGAACACCATCAAGGTGCACTTCATGGGAAACATCCTCAACAGGGGTCATGCCGGTATCGGGGCGGCGTGCTCGGGGCGGATCGTGAAGATCACTGGGGCTCAGGAGGCCCTCACCCGCCTTGAAGGTCCAATGGTTGCTCAGATACTCCTGATTCCACAGCTAACCCGCTCGTACCTACCGGTGTTCGGGAACATCGCAGGGGTTATATCCGAGGGCCGCATGGAACTAGACCCCGATGAAATTCGGGCGGTTAATCCAAACCTAGTGGTCGTCTCCGATGTGCCTGAGGCGTTCGAACAGTTCGAAGACGGCACCTTTGTCAGCCTCAACGGTGAGGAGCAGTTCGTCTACGAAGGGCTGCTTCCCGACGACGAATGATTGACACACTATTACAAAATGGGGGGCACGGGATGGAAGACAACACCATCCGGACGGCAGGATACACACAGAACCTCGAAGAGCTGTCGGTCCTGTTCGAGATCAGCCAGCTGCTCGATCAGAGCATGGAGATACGGCAGATCGTCCAGCCGGTGCTCAAGGCAGTGAGCGAGCACCTCAACACGTTGCGGGCGACGCTGACCTTGCTGAACCGCGACACGCGCGAGATCCTAATCGAAGAAGCCTACGGGCTCTCAGACAGCGAACGCGAGCGCGGACGCTATAAGCTCGGCGAAGGAATCACCGGAAAAGTGGTGGAGTCCGGCAAGCCGCGGGTGATTCCGCGCATCTCCGACGACCCGGCGTTTCTCAACCGCACCGGAGCCCGGCGCAGCCAGAGCTATCAGGACATCTCCTTCATCTGCGTGCCGGTGAAGATCGGCAACGAGCCAATCGGCGCGTTGAGCGTGGACCGCGAGTTCGCCGGTGACGCGCAGCTGCAGGACGACCTGCGGGTACTCTCGGTGATCAGCTCTATGCTCGCGCAGGCGGTCAAGATCCGCCAGGAGGCGCTTGAGGAAAAAGAAGAGCTGCTGCGGGAGAACACGCGGCTGCAGCAGCAGCTGCGCGAGCGCTTCAGACCCTCGAACATCATGGGCAAGGCCAAGGCGATGCAGGAGGTATTCGACCTCATCGCTCAGGTCTCGATGAGCGACGCCACGGTGCTCATCAGGGGCGAAAGCGGGACCGGCAAAGAGTTAGTGGCTCAGGCGATTCACTACAACAGCCAGCGCGCTAAGAAGCCGTTTGTGAAGGTGAACTGCTCGGCACTGCCGGAGACCGTGATCGAAAGTGAGCTCTTCGGCCACGAGAAAGGCGCTTTCACCGGCGCGAGCGCAACCCGCAAGGGGCGTTTCGAGATTGCCAACGGCGGCAGCATTTTCCTCGATGAGATCGGCGACCTCTCGGCGACCACGCAGGTGAAGTTCCTGCGGGTGCTGCAGGAGAGGGAGTTCGAGCGCGTAGGCGGGAACGCCACGATCCGCAGCAACGTCCGCATCATTACCGCGACCAACCGTAACCTCGAAGAGCTCTTGGAACAAGGCACGTTTCGACCCGACCTCTATTATCGGTTGAACGTCTTCCCGATCCATCTCCCGCCGCTGCGCGACCGGCGTAGCGACATCCTGCTCTTGGCCGACTACTTCGTCGATAAGTATGCGCGCCTGAACCACAAGACGATCCGCCGCATATCCACGCCGGCGATCGATCTGCTGATGGGCTACCACTGGCCCGGCAA
>PUNW01000089.1 GCA_003552665.1 Spirochaetaceae bacterium
AAGGGCAGCAATATGACCGCACCGATTGTATACATTTGTGTACGCTGTGGAGCGCTTTGACTATAGCGTTATGACTACACCTGTTAAGGAGTTGCGAGCTGTTGGTAGATCACCTCGGCGAGCCCGAAATCACCGGTCTTGGCCATGAGCTTCGCATACTCATCATACAACATATCTTCGAAGAATTCTTCCGCCATCCCACCATGCAACATATCTGCGTCAGTGTCGCGCGTGGCGCGCATCGAGTCGAGCATCTGCTTGATGAACAACGCCTCGAACTCCTGGGTAACCTCACGCAGACGCTGATCCTCACCCCCGGCGGCCGCATTACCGCTGCCCGGCTGCTCAGTGCCGGCACTTCCTGCCGGACGCCGCGCGGCGGCCTGAGGAACCGTCGGCGTGCGCCGTGCGGCGGCGTCGAGCGCGTGAAAGCGCGCAAGGTCGGCTGAGTAGCTCTCCATATAGCCCCCTATCGCTTGAGGTTGGCCGCGATGCCGAGCATCGTGTCGGAGGTCTGAATCGTCTTGGAGTTCATCTCGTATGCCCGCTGCGCCACGATCATGTCAACCATCTCCTGCACGACATCGACATTCGAAGTCTCGACGAACTTGTGCTCCAGATGCCCCATTCCGTCGAAACCGGGTTGCGCCGCGATCGGATCACCGGAGGCGGCAGTATCGATAAACAGGTTGTCTCCGATCGCCTGCAGACCGGCGGGATTCGTGAATCGATATAGCTCCATCTGCCCCACCTCCAGGGGGTCCTCAATGCCGGGCAGCTCCACGAACACGCGGCCGTCCTTGGTGACATTGAGGCTGTCGTGCTTGAAGCCTTCCGGCAAGATGATCTCCGGCATCACGCGATAGCCGTCGTGGGTGACGAGCTGGCCGTTCGCATCGATCTTAAAGGCGCCGTCACGGGTATACGCATAACTGCCGTCATAGCGCATCACCCGGAAGAACCCCTCGCCGACGATGCCGAGGTCGCTGACGTTCCCGGTGCTTTCGAGCGATCCCTGCGTGAAGATCTTCTGCGTGCCGGCCACCTTTACCCCTGAGCCTACCTGGGTGCCGACCGGAACCAGCGTCTCCTCGGTTGCCGGCGTCCCGGCGATCCGCTTGGTCTGGTAGATCAGGTCCTGAAAATCCGCACGATTGCGCTTGAACCCGGTGGTGTTCACGTTCGACAGGTTGTTTGCGATCGTGTCGATGTTGAACTGTTGACCGGACATCCCGGAAGCGCCGGTCCATAGCGAACGCATCATGGTGCGCTTTTCTCCTTCTTCCTTCTCGTTCGATATTCCTCCGGCAACGGCACGCGCTGCCGGCCCTTATTATCGCTACAGTCGCATCGTATCGTTGATCAGACGCCCGGTGAGCTCATCATGGGTCTGAATGACCCGTTGATTGGCCTCATAGGCGCGATTAACCTGAATCATCTCGACCATTTCGCTGACCGGGTTCACGTTCGAGGTTTCGAGAAAGCCCTGCAGGACCGTCGGCCGGTTGTCGTCCTCCAGTATCTGCGGCTCGCCGCTCTCCCAGGTGTCGTGCAGCAGGCTGGAGCCCTGTTTCTCAAGGTGTCGCGGTCGCCTGACGTTGACGACTCGCAGCCGGTCAACCTCCTGAGCGTCCTCCCAGCGGTTCTCGGTCATCGAGATCAGCCGGTCATCAGGCAAGGCGCGGTTCTCCATCACGCGGCCGTCCTCGTCGATCTTGAAGTTGTTCTCACGGATCCGGATCACGCCCTCCTCGCCCAGCACCGGGTAGCCCTCCTGGGTCACCAGCATGCCTTCCGGTCCGAGCATGAAGCTTCCGTTGCGCGTAAGACGCTCGCCGTAGGGCGTGTTGACGACGAAAAAGCCCTCGCCGTCGAGCGCGAGGTCAAAGGGGTTTTCGGTCTGTTTCACCGAACCCTGTTCGAAGATCGTATAGCTTTCGTTCTGCTCCACGCCGGTGCCGACACGGCCGACGACCGGTGCGGTGTCAATCTGGCCGATGGGGTCCATGCGCAGCGGCACCCGCTTTACGCCGTCGTCGCTGAAGCGACGAATCAGGAGCTCCGGAAACGCCTTGTGAACCGAGACGTCGCGCTTGTAGCCGGTGGTGTCCGCGTTCGCAAGGTTGTTCGAGAGCGCGTCCAGGCGGTGCTCCTGAGCGCGCATGCCGCTCGCACCGGTGTACCATCCGCGAACCACGCCATGTACCTCCTCAACAGTCTCGAGACAGTCAGCCGCCCAGCGTATTCCGCCGGGTAGCGTATCCTGCCCGGCAGCAACTCCTGCTACTTCTGATTATCGGGAGGTGCCGAGCGCTACTTGATATAATCGATTCCGGGCCGTTGCTCGCATCGCCGGTTCGCTTGGCGGGCCCGCTTCACCGGCGCGCCTCACCGGCTACAGCCCGCCCCACTGGTAGAGCCGCTCCACCTCGACGAACGGCCGACCGGTCCGGAAACGCTCCTCGGCTGCGGCGATGAAGCTTCGCTGCCATTCTCCCCAGGGCTTGAGCGAGACCCCCTCGTACACCGAGCTGTAGAGCATGTACTCCCGCAGTCTCAGAAAGCTCGGGAGCTCCTCAGCGAGGCGGGCAGGGAGCGCGCGTTCAGTCCGATAGCCTTCCACGAAATGCTGCCACACTTCTCCTCCGGCTGTGAGGTCCATCCGCGCAGGATCCCTTCCCAACAGATAATAGAAGAGGTATACAGCCAGATCGTAGGCATACCAGTGATATTCGGCCTCGTCGAAATCAATCACCGTCAAGCCCGTCGGCGCGTACAGCATATTGGCGAAGTGGTAATCACCGTGGACGAGTCCGTACTCCTGCTCATCCCGCGGCAGGCTGCGAAGCTCATCAACCAGCGCTCCCATCTGCGGCAGCACCCAGCGCTTCTCCGGCGGAAGCACTCGTTTTGCGTTCCGAATATAGTCGTTGCCGTCCCAGGCGGCGCGGTGAACCGGCCCGGACAGGGCCTCGGTCACGCGGTGTATCTTTGCAAGCACTCGCCCGGCTTCGCGATACTCGCGCGGGCCCTGGCGCATTTCGTTCCATGTCAGCCCGGCCGCTTTCTCGAACGCAGTGATGTAGTAAACGCGTTCGCCGAGAGTCACGCGGCTGATTCGCGGTACGCCGGGCAGCTCGACCGGAGCGGCCACCGGCACATTGTGTTCGTACAGGGTCGCGACAAGCGTCACCTCCGCATCGAGCTCACGCAAGCTGCGATGCGAGGCCGGGGTCACACGCAGCACCAGCGGGGCGTCCCCGCAGGATATCTGGCAGACCCAGTTCCGGTATCCTCCGAGCTCCTCCAAGGTCCAAACCTGCATGGGGTAGATCTGTGCTATTACCGGGAGAATCTCACTCCGGATCTCCCGGAGCGTGTCGCCGTCCAACTGCGCTGCCCCCTTTCACTGCATGCTGCCGGTACAAACATACCTCGTTTCGTGTCTCCGTTCCCGGGACGGGCCCAGGTTCCCAGGGCCGGTTCCCCGCGGCAGATGATTCCCCGCAGCCGGTAAGGCCGGAAGGCGGTTGCATCGTCTCGCGCTTTCCGGTATACTCCGGCGCAAATATACGCCAGGATAGCTCAGCGGCAGAGCAGCTCACTCGTAATGAGCAGGTCGTGGGTTCGATTCCCACTCCTGGCTAAACCCGGTGCCCGCTGATCCACACCAAAGGGGCATCTCGCCGCGCCCTCTGACCGAATTTCTCCCGTACACGCAAAACAGCGCACGAACCGAAAAATTAGCAACTCCGTGTTGACGACCGCGTATCGCCAAATTTAGTGTATAGATAAAATCGGTCGATGAACGACCGATTCCGCTCTTTGCAACACCAGATGGAGTACGCACGGTGGATCCGACGAGAGCTACCGAGCTAATCCAAACTGCAGCACAAGCTTACATAACTCTGTTCATAACTACGGCTCGGCCGGGTTGGTCCATCCCCGCATCGCCTCGTCCCTCTCCACCGCTACAAACAACGGCCCATCAACCACACCGGGAGTGTGGAAAACATCATGGGAAAAGGAGGACCAAGATGCGTAAACTACTTGTTTTCGCGCTGACCGTGGCTCTCGTAGCACCGGCTGCGTTCGCCGGAGGCGCGCCGGGCGTGGAGGACGCAATTACGGTCGCGGTTCCGTGGTCGGGGTCCGAGCTCGACCAGTTTGAGCCGGTGGTTGAAGCGTTCGAGGAGGAGTACGACGTCGATGTCCTGCTCGCTACTCAGCGCGCCGAAGATCTGGTGGAGGTGCTCCCGGCTCAGTTTCGGGCGAGCACGGCCGCTGCCGACGTCATCATGATGTGGGACTGGTGGATCCTTGAGAACACCGAACACATCCGTGATCTCAACGACGTGTGGGCACGGCATGACGACAATATGATTGCTCCGCCGATTGAGGCCGACGGGAATGTCTATGGCGTCACCGTTTCGCTGAACCTCAAACCGGGCTTCTTCTATCGCCAGTCTTTTTTCGAGGAGCACGGCCTCTCCGAGCCGGACACCTACGAGGAGTTCGTCGAGCTGCTCGATGAGATCGCCGAGATCGATGGAATCGAAAACCCCATCGCTTCCGGCAACGGTGTGGGCTGGCCGCTGACCGATATAGTCGAGCACTTTCTGATCAACTACGGCGGTCCCGAGCTACAGCTCGCTCTGATTGAAGGCGAAGAAACCTGGCAGGATAGTCAGGTGCAGGAGCTGTTTGAGGAACGCATCATCCCGTTGCTTGAAGACGACTACTTCAGCGACCCGATTGAGTTCACCGAGGCGCTCGAGCTCTGGTGGGCCGGCGATTACGGGCTCTACCCCATCGGCGGGTTTATTA
>PUNW01000321.1 GCA_003552665.1 Spirochaetaceae bacterium
ACCGGGAGCGGGCGAAGGGTGCGGAACTCCGCAGGGGGCTCCTCGAGGACCTGCATCGCCGGGTTGCGGTCGGCGGCCCGCAGCCCAGGCAGCATGGTACCGGCCATTCCGGCCGGCCCGGCGGCGTGCAGTTCGGTTGCCGCGACGTGCAGAACGGCGACGGTCAGGGGCAGGATGACAAAACGGGAGATGACCCAACGGAAGATGATACCGCGGCCCGGGATGCCTCCCGCGGGCCGCGGCTCTTCAAATACCACTCAGTAACGGTACAGTTCGGTGTCAGACTACGTCAATAATTCCGAACACCAATACGAGGATGATCGCAATCGGGACGATGAACTTGATCATCACACCGTACCAATTGCCGAGGACGATGCGACTAGGCGGAGTATTGAAATCCTCCTGAGCCTTTTTCGCCGTCCAGACGTAGCCGGCGAAGATAGCGGTCAGCAGCCCCCCGACCGGCAGCATGATCGCGTTCGCGATCCAGTCATATGTGTCGAGCAGGTCGAACCCGAGGAAGGTGACATCGCTCAGGACGCTGTACCCGAGCACGGTTGGGATACCGACAACGAACGAAATCGCGCCGACGAGGATTGTGGCTGTTTTGCGCGGCATCCCCTTTTCGTCGGTGATCCAGGCCACCACCACCTCCATGAGGCTGATCGCAGAGGTGAGCGCCGCGATCGAGAGCAGTACGAAGAACAGGAACGCGAAGAAGCTGCCCGCAGGGATCTCGGCGAACACCGCCGGCAGCGTGATGAAGGTCAGCCCTGCACCGGCGCCCGGCTCAAGACCCAGCGCGAATACCGCCGGAAAGATCGCAAAGCCGGCGATGATCGCGATAGCGGTGTCGGCGCCGACTACATACGCGCCGTTACCCGGGACCGTGTCTTCCTTCTTGAGGTAGCTTCCGTAGGTGATCATCGCACCCATCCCGAGGCTCAGCGTGAAAAAGCTCTGTCCGATTGCGTCGAGGAAGGTGGTTCCGGTCACCTCACTGAAATCCGGCTGCAGGTAGAACGCAACGCCCTCGCCGGCGCCCGGCAGGGTCAATGCGCGCAGGGCAACCACTACCAGCAAGACCGCGAGGATCGGCATCAACAGCTTGACCCAGCGCTGTATCCCTCTGACGACGCCGGCGGCGATGATGCCCACACACAAGGCCATGAAGATCAGATGCCACAGAATCGGTTCACCGATTTGGCTGATGTGGCCCACAAACAACTCATCGAACGCCATCTCGGGCGTGAAGCCTGCGATCGCCTTGAAGATGTAGGAAAGCGACCAGCCGGCGACAACCGAATAGTAGGACAGGATCACAAAGCCGGTCAGCACCCCAAGCGCACCGACAAGCCACCACGGGGTGTTCGGCGCGAGCGCCTTGAAAGCGCCGACCGGGTTACGCTGTGTCCTGCGTCCGATTCCCACTTCGGTTATCATCATCGGATAGCCGATCAACACGATCGCGACCAAATAGATGATAAGAAACGCCGCTCCGCCGTTGGTGCCGGTAACATATGGAAATCGCCAGATATTACCGAGGCCAACCGCAGAGCCTGCCGCGGCCAGGATGAAACCCAGACGTGACCCCCAATGCTCACGTGCTCCGTTCATACGAACTCCTCCTCACAAGAAAGCTATAAATAGCGACCGGCTGTCCTCTTGCTTACAAGATCGCAGCCGGCGCATCCGGTGAAGTGTTTTGTGTGATGGTACTGAAGATGTAGGGGGAATTATAGTATAATCGGCGTATCTGTCAATTGGGAGGTGTGTCTCCAGGACGGATAAAGGGCTTGATCTTGTCGCCCTGGGCTTCCTGCTTGCGTTGCAAGGCTTTTTCCGAGAGCTCCTCGATCAACGCCACCGACTGAAACGGAATCATAATCTGCTCGGCGTCACCGAAGGCGTGTTTGAGCTCCTCTTCGCTGGGATCGATGATCAGGCGCTCACCCTCCGAGAACAGCAACCCCTTGATCGAGACGAAGTACGGGTGGGTCATGTCCAGGCTGCGCGCCCTTATAGAGACGTCCTTGTTCTTCCACTTGAAATGTACGCGGTATACTGACACGCTTTCATCCTAACCCATAACCGCGCGAATGGACAATTGGGCCAAATATCCCGCTTGCCTCGCGACGGTGTCTGCGGCTAAACTGCCGAGCATGATCCCCGAACATGTGCAGCAACTGCTTGAGCGTGAAGGGCTTGATGCGCTCGAGTTCGAGCCCGGCAGTACTCCTACTGCCGAGGCCGCCGCGGCCCGTATCGGAGTCGCGGTCGATCAGATAGCCAAATCGCTCTTGTTTCGGACCAAGGCCGGTGAATACGTGCTGGTGGTCTGCCGCGGGGCGCAGCGGGTGTCCTCTACCAAGCTGAAGGGTCTGGTGGGCAGCAAGTGCTCGATGACCGCAGCAGAGGAGACCGAGCGGGTGACCGGGTTCAGGCCGGGCGGGGTGTGTCCATTCGGAGTAACCGGCATACCAATCTATATCGACGAGGGACTTGCGCAGTTTGAGCTCGTCTATCCTGCGGCCGGCACCGACGCAACCGGCGTGCCAATGACTTTCGAGCACCTGGTCGCGATCAGCGGCGGCATTCCGGTTGACATAGTGTAGTTGCGGTCAGGAGCGTCGGTGAGGGCATTGTGCGGGCGGGAACCCGGCAGCGCGTGCGCGCCGCCGGGTGTGGAGTGCGTTAGGTCTATCCGAAGAAGTCGATCAGGGTGGCGATCAGAACCACGAATACCGCGATCGGAATCAGGTATTTGATCAGGACACCGTACCAGTTGCCGATCTTGATGGCCCCCGGCGGGTTGTTGGTTTCGTCTATGACGGTGCGCGCCTTCCAGACATGCCCGGCGAATATTGCCGTAAGCGCGCCGCCGATCGGGAGTGCGAGCTCGCTGGCAAGGAAATCATAGAAGTCTAGGATCTCCATGCCGATGATGCGAACATCACCCCAGACGCCGAAGCCGAGAGTGGTCGGTAGACCGATAACGAAGATGGCGATGCCCATGGCAACGGCGGCTTTGGGACGCGCCCAGCCCTTCTCGTCCACCAGCCAGGCTACGACTACCTCCAGCAGCGAGATGGCCGAGGTAAGCGCGGCAATCGAGAGCAATACGAAGAAGATGAAGCCGAAGAGGCTGCCGGCGGGCATCTCGGCGAACACGGCCGGGAGCGTGATGAACACCAGCCCGGGACCGGCTGCCGGGTCATAGCCCAGCGCGAACACGGCCGGGAAGATCGCGAAACCGGCGATGAGCGCGATAGCGGTGTCGAGACCGACCACCCAACCGCCGTTGTCGGCGATGTTCTCCTTGTTACTGAGGTAGCTTCCGTAGGTGATCATGGCGCCCATACCGAGGCTCAGCGTGAAGAACGCCTGGCCGATTGCAGCCAGGAACGTGCCGGCGGTTACCTCCTCGAAGCGAGGCGCCAGATAGAACGCGACGCCTTCACCGGCCCCCGGCAGGGTGATTGCGCGGAATACCATTACAATCAGCAACACGACCAACACCGGCATCAGGATCTTCACCCAGCGCTGTATCCCCTTGACGACGCCGGCGGCGATGATGGCGAAGGTCAGCACCATGAAGACAGCGTGCCAGATGATGGGCACAGCGGTGCCGGTGATGTGCCCGACGAATACATCGGCAAAGTCGGTACCGGGGGCGAAGCCCGCTATCGCCTTGAAGATGTAGGCGACCGACCAGCCGGCAACAACCGAGTAGAACGCCAGGATTACAAAGCCGGAGAACACTCCGAGGCCCCCGACGATGTACCACGGCGTGTTCGGCGCCAGCGCCTTGAACGCGCCCACCGGGTTGCGCTCGGACTTCCGCCCGATAGCGACCTCGGTCACCATCATCGGATAGCCGATCAGGATGATCGCAATCAAGTAGATCACGACGAACGCGGCTCCGCCGTTAGTTCCGGTAACATAGGAAAACCTCCAGATGTTGCCTAAACCAACGGCTGAACCCGCGGCGGCCAGGACGAATCCAACCTTGGACGTCCATTTCTCACGAGCTCCGTTCATTTTGCAGCCTCCATGCATGTGAAGAGATAAAAAATTTGGGATACTATACCACGGGATTGCGGAGTAAATCCACATTTTTTTGTAATTGCAACTGCGGATATCGACTCGAAATCGGGTTGCGTGATGACCTTGCTCAAGCTAATCTAGGTTTTAGACAACTCCCGCGAAATATGGGCTGATAAGCAGGAAGGTGAGAGATGCGAAACGAGTTCTTTCCGCGGAGTTTCCGGATTCCATGTGAGGGGCCTGAGTCCGACAGCCCGTACGCGTTCAAGTTCTACAATCCCGACAAGGTGGTCGCCGGGAATGGGTCGAGTCGGTGATCAACCAGTTCATCTGATCTGCACAGTTTTTGAGGAGTGAGACCATGAGTGATGCAACAGCAAAGCGTGATGCGGCGGGGAGCCCGGCCGACCTGGTTTTAGGTCTGGAGCTCTCAACACAGTCCGGCAAATGGGTGGTGCTCGACACCGGCTCTGCAGCCGTGGTTGCAAGCGGCAGCGTAGAGTACGATAGCCGCTTCCCGGAGTACGGGACCGCCGGAGGGGTGCTCCCGTCCGAAGATCTGCGCGAGCGCCAGAGCCCGCCGGCTATGTTCCTCGATGCGCTCGAGGCGGTGTTTGCCGAGGCGGGTGAGGCCGGGGTGGCGCTCGGAAGGCTCGCCGCGATCAAGTGCGACGCGCAGCAGCACTGCACCGTGTACCTGAACGACCGGTTCAGCCGCCGTCTCGCGGAGGCCGACCCTGCGCGCCGGTTGTCGGAGCAGTTTGCAGATTGCTTCACGC
>PUNW01000197.1 GCA_003552665.1 Spirochaetaceae bacterium
CTGCCGCTCAGGCGGCGGAGAGAGCCGTTGGTCATCGCTCGACATAATCACGCAGTTCCCCCGGAGGCACCTGTTCCAGCCAGTAGTGCGTTATCTCTTCGTTGCGCGTGCTCTCGCTTGAAACCTTCCAGGCCCGATAGACGAGCATGCGCATCGTCGGCAGCGGCAGCCCGAGCGGGTTGCCGTTCACATCGAGTAGCGCCCCCGGCCGCACCGCACGCGCGGACTCCTGAGTACCGCCGTCGGGATAGTGCAGAATACGAAGATGTTCTTTCACGACAATGACACTGTATATCCCTCTGCGGCTGTAGACAAGCGCAAATGAGCTGCTATGATGACAAAAGCCGCAACTGACAAATAGCCGCAGTCACGGAGGTTTTGCATGCAACCGGTAATCTGGGGAGTGATCAGTGTCTCGGGACACTTCATCAAGAATGTGTTGCTGCCGATGCGCAAGTCCGACCAGGTGGAGGCGCGCGCAATTGCATCACGCTCGGCAGAGCGCGCCCAGCACGCGGCGCGGCAGCACGGGATTCCACGCGCCTACGGAAGCTACGAAAGCTTGCTCGCCGACAAAGAGATCGAGGCTGTCTACAATCCGCTTCCAAATCACATGCATCTGGATTGGATCAAGCGTGCGGCCGACGCCGGAAAGCACATTCTCTGCGAGAAGCCGTTGGGGCTGCAGGCCGCCGACGTCCGCGAAGCGATTGAGTACACCCAAAGCAAAGGCGTTCTCCTGATGGAGGCGTTCATGTATCGCTTCCACCCCCAGTGGGTGCACGCGCGCGAGCTGATCGAGACCGGCGGCATCGGGCGCCCGGTGGCGGTGCAGACGAACTTCTCCTACAACAATCCCGACCCGCACAACATCCGCAACATCCGCGAGATAGGCGGCGGCGGGCTGTACGACATCGGCTGCTACGCCGTCTCCAGCGCGCGCTTCCTGATCGGCAGCGAGCCCAAGCGAGTCGTGAGCCTGATTGAGCGCGACCCCAACGACGAGACCGACCGGCTCACCTCCGGGATGCTTGATTTTGAAGGCGCCCATGCGGTCTTCACCGTCGGCACCCGCCACTACCGCGGCCAGGGTGTTACGGTTTTCGGCACCAGCGGCAAGATCGTGATCCCGATGCCGTTCACCCCGCCGCCGGATGTTCCCACTACCATGACCGTCACCACATCCCACGGCACGCGCGACGTTGAGTTCCCGGCCGTGGATCAGTACCGCCTGCAGTTTGAAGCCTTCTCAAAGGCCGTGCGAACCGGCGGCCCGGTCCCGACCCCGCCCGAGGATGCGCTTGCAAACCAGCAGGTCCTCGACGCCCTGTTTGCCTCCGAGCAGTCCGGCGGCTGGGAGCCGGTGAAATGACGGGTGAGGTAGGAGCCTGTGGGCGAGTGTGCCTGGCCCGAGCGGGACACGCATGTGCACCCCCGTGCCCGTGCCCCCGCGCGCCGGCCGCCCGCCCCCAGCCCTCGGCTAATGCAGTACAATATTGAAATTCGGGCTTTTCCCCGCTATCTTCTCTACAGGAGCGGTATGTAAAAACACAAGCGGGGTACAAATTGCGAAACCATGCATTGATCGACCACGTGACCGCTGAAGTATTGGAGGCGCACCGCGCGCTCCTGTCCGCCGCCGACCTAGACTCCGCCCTCGCCCGGGTGCTTGAGAAAGTCGGCCGTGCCGCCCAGGTAGACCGGGTCTATATTTTCCAAACCCACAGCGCAGACGACGGCGTGGAGTACGCGAGCCAACGCTTTGAATGGGTTGCCGAAGATATCAAGCCGCAGATCGGCAATCCTGAGCTTCAGAACATCCCGTTGCGCCGGGCCGGGTACGGCCGCTGGCTCGAGCAGTTCAACGCCTACCGGCCGATCTACGGCCGCATAGACAGCTTCCCCAAGTCCGAACGCCCCACGCTCGCGGCCCAGCAGATCAAGTCGCTCCTGATTCTTCCGATCTTCGTCCGCGACCGCCTCTGGGGGTTCGTCGGTTTCGATGACTGCTCCCGCGCGCGCAACTGGACCGAGACTGAGCTCGATCTGCTGTTTGCACTTACGATCACGCTCAGACATGTATTCGCCGACGACGAGAGCTCCGGCGCCGATGCTGCCACGGTAGCCTGCATGAGCCTCGTGGCGAGCATGCTCTCGATGCATGCGGCGACGCTGACCGAAACCTCGGTCGAGAGTCTGGCCGAGCGCGCTCGCGCCCGCCTGCGAACCGCGGTGGCCGCCCATCGGGCGCTCCGTGAACACTCCCCGGCCGACCGGCGGGGCGCCGGCGTTCAGAACAACAGCGGTCTGACCAACAGCCCGGAGAACGAGACGATCGATCTTCAGCACCTCTTCGAAGCGCTACAACCGTACTTCGCCGAAACCCGCGCCTGCGCCTGCACGCCCGATGATCCGCAGGATCGGCGCACCGTTGTAGACGTCGCTCCATTGCGGCTCAAGATGACCGCCGCGCTTGACCTTACGATGATTGCAGCCGAGGTGCTCGCCGTACTCGCCGAACGTTGCCAGGAGCTCGCCTCAGCAGCGGTGCTCGGCATCAACCTGCGGCGGAAGAACGGCTATGCGGTCTTCACCATCACCGCGCGCGACCGCAAGGGAGACCCTGTGCCCACCGGCGAACCGTTGGACGCCATGGCGTTCTTCATGCTGCGTCACCTCACCACGCGACTCAACGCCAAGCAGACCTTCAGACAGGTGGACGGGCTTCTGTTCAGGCTCGTGTTTCCGCTAAAAGAATAGGAGGAGAACGTGAAAGGCATTATCCTGGCAGGGGGCCACGGCACCCGGCTCTATCCGGCGACCCAGGTCATCTGCAAACAGCTGCTTCCGGTGTACGACAAGCCGATGATCTACTATCCGCTCGCGAACCTGATGCTTGCCGGCATCCGCGAGATCCTGGTGATCTCCACTCCGCAGGACCTGCCGCGCTTTCGCGAGCTCTTAGGCGACGGCTCACGCCTGGGACTGAAGCTCAGCTACGCCGAGCAGGCCGAGCCGCGCGGGCTCGCCGAAGCCTTCATCATCGGTGAGTCGTTCATCGGCTCCGACAGCGCCTGCCTGGTGCTCGGCGACAACATCTTCTACGGCCACGCACTGCCGGAGATGCTCCGCGACGCCGCGCAGATAGAACAGGGCGCGCGCGTGTTCGGCTACTATGTGCGCGACCCCGAGCGCTATGGCGTGGTGGAGTTCGACGCCGGCGGCACCGTCCTCTCGATTGAGGAGAAACCGCGCGAGCCGAAATCCAACTATGCCGTGGTCGGGATCTACTTCTATGACAACTCGGTAATCCAGATCGCGAAGGGGCTCACCCCGTCCGCGCGCGGCGAGATAGAGATCACCGACGTGAACCGCCATTACCTCGAGCTCGGGCGCCTCAGCGTCGAGCTCATGGGCCGCGGCTTCGCCTGGCTTGACACCGGAACCCACGAATCGCTTGTGGATGCCACCCTGTTCGTCAAGACGATTGAAGACCGCCAGGGGCTGAAGATCTCCTGCCCGGAAGAGATCGCCTTCAAGATGGGCTTCATCGACGCCGCCGGCCTCCGCCGCGCTGCCGAGCCGCTTCTGAAGTCAGGCTACGGCGAGTACCTGATGCGGCTGCTGGAGTAGGACGCGCACCCGGCCCCGGCGGTCACCGTGCCGTGTGCCGCAGTGCGCGGCGATTACTCCAGCGGGCCGATCTCGCCGGAGGGCTCAACCACAACCGGCACGTTTTCCACCACGGAAGGGATGCGCCCGGCGAACGCCGAAGGCTCCCCGGCAACCGAGACGATGATGCACGGGGTCTGATCACGCAGCCCGACCCCCACGGCGACGACGCCTTCCATTGCCAACCACTGCGGCGCGTATTTTTGCTTTACCGACCGGAGATGATCGGCCTGCTCGGAGCTCACGGCAGGGTCACCCGGAGCGCGGCGAAGACGTTCTGAATGCGGTTGATGATGGTGGATGTGGCGCTCCCGGCGAACAACAGTCCGATGACGTTGTTGTCGCCGTCCAGGACCACCGAGCCGCTGTCGCCGCCCTGGGCCATACCGTCCGCGATCAGCTGATCCTCGAACACCGCCGCTCGCCCCAGGCCGAAGCGGACGCGTGCCGAAACGTCGATCTGCTGAATGCTCCCGAAGGTGAGCCCGGTGGTTCGGCCGCTCTTTTTCACGTTCATCCCCAGCTCGCCCTCGGCGGTTCCCGCAATCGTTCCGATCTCCAGGATTTCGTCGGTAATGTCAGCGCTGTTCAGTGGTTCGGCGAGCGCGCAGTCCACAGTGTTTCCGGATGTCGTCACGCGATGGGGGCGCAGGCGGGTTCTGCTGCCCGCCAGGGCTGCAAGCGCGTTAAGCGGGGCTGCAGCCAGCTTCGCCGTGCGGCAGCCACTTCCGGAATCGCCGTTATCCCCGTTCTCAAACACAATCGGGACATACTCAGCCAGGCGCGCGAGCGTATCGGTTTCCTCCCGGCCCCCGTCGGCCGCACCCGGCTGCAGGATGCTGTCGCCCGGTGAGGCATCGTTACTGTCTGCGAAGACATGGTTGTTTGAGAGCATGTACCTGACGTCGTTCTTGAGCACCACGCAGCCGAATGTGCCGGTGGTGATCTGCACGTGCCCCGCACTCACGCCCCCCGGCGCCGGGCGGAACCGCCCGGTTCGCTCGGCGAGTGCCGTCAGCGCGCCGGTTGCAACCACGTCGGTTGTGATGCCGGTCACGGTAGGGGGTATCAGGTCCCCCGACGCCAACCTGCCGGAGGGTTTCTTTGACTCCACCGAGCAGATGATCGACAGCTCATCGGTCC
>PUNW01000223.1 GCA_003552665.1 Spirochaetaceae bacterium
CCTCCGAGACCTTCTTGTTGCGATAGATGTCGAGCAGTACTGCACCGATCACGACTACGCCGGTAAAGAAGGTCTGGTAGTGCGCCTGCAGGTCCATCGCCGGAAGCCCGCTGCGCAGCACGGCCATGATGAACACCCCGATCAGCGTGCCGAACACCGAGCCCACCCCGCCTGAAAGCGATGTTCCGCCGATTACCGCGCCGGCGATCGCGAACAGCTCAAAGCCCTGCCCCTGAGCGGGCATCACGGTGGTGTAGATTGCAGCAAAGGCGATACCGCTCACACCGGCAGCAAAACCACTAACCACGTACGCGGACATAAGCCAGCGGTCGACATTGACCCCGGACAGCCGCGCCGCCTCCTTGTTGCTGCCGATCGCGAAGATATAGCGACCCATCTTGGTGCGCGTGAGAATGATGTGAAAAATGATCGTGATCCCGAACAACACCAGCGCCCCGGTTGGGATCGCGAAACGCTCCGGCGTTATCACCTTGAAGATGTCGCGGAACCAGCCGGCCGGATCGGTACGCGGCGGGAACGCGGCACTGCGCACATTGGACGCGATGGACCCCACACCCATGGAGATCATCATCGTGCCGAGGGTCGCGATGAACGGAGGGAGTTTGAGCTTCGCCACCATGATCCCGTTGAACAGACCAAACGCGAGCGCCACGCCCATGATAAGAAGCAGCGCCGGGCCCATCGACCATCCCCAGGTGCGAAACGCGGTGCCCCCGACGATTGCGGCGCACATCGCGACCGTGCCGACCGAGAGATCGATCCCGCCGGTGATGATAACGAACGTGACTCCCAACGAGAGAAACCCGATGTAATAGGAAGCGTCAAGAATGTTGACCAGCATGTTGTAGGTGAAGAAGTTGCGGCCGAAGAACCCGAAGAAGAGATAGATCAAAACCAGGGCCAGAGGCGCAAGCAGCTTTTGCAGACTTTCATCGCGCAGTCGGCGTGCGGTATCCTTCTTGAGAAATGTTGCCGGCATCATCTCAGGCTACTCCCGCTTCGCGCATGGTGGCGTACTTCATGATCTCCTCCTGATTCGCTTCAGCGATATCAAGCTCTCCGGTGATGCGGCCCTCACACATCACAATGATCCGGTCGCTCATCCGCAGAACCTCCGGTAACTCGGAAGAAATCATGATGATCGATCTGCCGCTCTGCGCGAGCTCGTTCATCAGCGCATAGATCTCGCTCTTCGCACCGACATCGATGCCGCGCGTCGGTTCGTCGAAGATCAGGATATCGCTGTTGCGGATGAGCCACTTTGCGATTACTACCTTCTGCTGATTGCCCCCAGAGAGGTTTCTCAGGATCTGGTTGAGCGAAGGGGTTTTGATGCTCAGCTTCTCAACATACTCGGCCGTAGCCCGTTCTACCTTCTTGGCCTGTACGAACAACCGCTTCTGAAACGACTCATAGGTCGCAAGCACCGCATTCTCCTTGACGCTGAGCCCCAGCGCCAGCCCGTATCGCTTGCGATCTTCAGACAGGTACCCGACTCCGTGTGCGACCGCATCGGCCGGCGTGTTGACGCGTACGCGCCGCCCATGGATCTCGATGCTCCCGCTTTGTACCGGGTCGGCACCGAAGATGGCTCGCGCGGTTTCGGTGCGTCCGGCACCCATCAGGCCGGCAAACCCCAGAATCTCACCCTTCCGCAGCTCGAAGCTCACGTCCTGAACCAGCTTGCCGGCATTCAGACGGTTGACCTTGAGCACGACCGGCGCCTCCGGCGGGACGTTGCTCGCGGTCTTGGGCTGCTCGTAGATGACGCGGCCGACCATCATGTTGATGATCTCCCGCTTGGTTACCTCGGAGGTCTTGCGTGTGCCCACGTACTCACCGTCGCGCAACACGGTAACCCGGTCGGTGATGCGGCCGATCTCATCCATGCGATGCGAGATATAGATCATCCCGACTTGACGGCGAGCCAGGTCGCGCATGATGGTGAACAGCTCCTCGATCTCGGTTTCGGTAAGCGCTGCGGTCGGCTCGTCGAGGATCAGAATTCGCAGGTTGTGCGAGACCGCCTTGGCAATCTCGACCATCTGCTGTTTGCCTACGGTGAGCTTGCCGAGTGTTTCCCGCGGATCGATAGTCATGTTGAGCTGTTCGAAAAGCTCGGCCGCGCGCCGGTTCTGCGTCCGTTCATCGAGCAGCAAGCCTCCGGCACGTAGCGATTCACGCCCGATGAAGATGTTCTGGGCAACTGTGAGATGGTCCATCATGTTGAGCTCCTGATGGATGATACCAATGCCCATCTCGAGCGCGTGCTTCGGATCCCGCGGTTTGAACATCCGGCCGAGGTAGACGATCTCGCCGGAGTCCTTCTCGGTAATCCCGGTGAGCGTCTTCACGAGCGTGGATTTACCGGCACCGTTCTCGCCCACGATAGCATGCACCTCGCCCGGGTAAAGGTCGAAGTCGACGCCTTTCAGAGCGTGGACACCGGTGAAGCTCTTCTCGATCTTCTTAAGCGACAGTATCGGCTCTTGGACCATTCCCGCTCCTCGCGGGATTAAGCGTCACATGGAAGCTTGAGAGCGTAAATGGAAAATCGTCCGCAGATTGGTCACAAAAGTACGGTA
Organism: Spirochaetaceae bacterium; assembly: GCA_003552665.1. GTDB lineage: Bacteria > Spirochaetota > Spirochaetia > DSM-27196 > SLAA01 > B1Sed10-166. Next base: position 2,607 of record PUNW01000223.1, read on the forward strand.
TTACCCTGTGGGCTCAAGCCTGCCGCTGCCGGGCGAGCTCCCGAAACTCAGTGGGGCTGAAGCCGGTCTGTTTCTTGAACGTCAGGCTGAAATAGTGGGCGTCCTTGAACCCAACCTGGTCGGCGACTTCATAGCTTCGCAACTGCTCACGCGCAAGTAACTCCTTGGCGCGCTCCATCCGCAAAGCGGTGACATACTCGACGAAGGTCATGCCTGTGTACTCCTTAAACATCGCACTGAAGTAACTCTTACTGACCGACAGCTCACCGCAGAGGCGTTTGAGCGAAAGCCCGGGGTCCTGGTAGTGCCGGCGGATGAACTCCTCGGCGGCGAGCACCTTGCGCTTGGAGTGCTGTTTCTGCCGCTCATTTAGGACTGCAGCGGCCTTCGTCTGCAGCCGTCGAAACCAACGCTCGATGCTATCGAGGGTGTTGAGCCGGCTGAGCTGCTCAAAGGGGTTCGCCCCGAACTCGCTCAGAAGCTCCCATTCAATACCGAGCGCCTCGAGCGCGTTGAGCCCATCGGCGAGCAGCCGCTGCGTCGCCAAGTACCGCGCCTCGATGCTGCCCGGTGCAGTCCGAAGGAGACTCAGGAAGGACTGCAGCGCCAGATCACTGGCGGCGGCGTCGCCGTTTCGAAGCGCTCGTGCGTATTCGGCCCGGGCCTCACCCTCGGGCGCCGCAGCCGCGGCACTCTCCCGCCCGCGCACCTGCTGCACCGTTACGATCTGCGCCGGCCCGAGCACCAGCCGGTGCTCTAAAGCGGTGCGCGCTTCATTGTAGCTCAACGGTACGCGGTCAACCGCCGCAACCGGATCGCCGATTCCAATTGAGACTGTCCGCCCGAGCTCCTCGGACACGCGCTCGGCAACCAGCTCCGCGCATTCGAGGGCCACCGATACCGTGGCGGCCTCATCGGAAGCTGACAGCAACGCCACCGACCAGTCGTTGGGAGTGGAAAACGCCGCAGCGCCCGGAAACCGCGCAGCGGTTTCCGTCATGATTTGCGCAACGCCGAGCTCCGCAAGCTCATCCGGCTCATCGGTGCTGTCCAGCCCGCAGATCAGCACGATATACTGCGGACCCGGCAGGTTCAACTCAAGGAGGGCCGTGCGCCGCTCCAGCTCAACCGCCTCCGGCGGGCTTTTCACCAAGCTGTTCAGAAAGCGCTCGCGGAGCAGCGGCATGCTCTCTTCGAGCTGGTCATGCAGAAGCTGCAGCCGCTTTTGCGACCGGCGCTCGTAGTTGAGCTCTGCTCGCAGCCGCTCGAGTTCCACCCTCAACTCGGCGGCAGTAATCGGCTTAAGGAGGAAGCCGCTTACTTTCAGCTTCACCGCCTCGTGCGCGTACTCAAACTCGTCATACCCGGTAAGCAAAATGGTTCTGGTCCCGGGATAGCGTTCCGAGATCCACGCTGCAAGCTCAAGCCCGTCCACGAACGGCATACAGATATCGGTCAGGACAACGTCGGGCTGATGCCGCTCAATCGCCTCGAGCCCCTCACGGCCGTCCCGGCAAGCGGCGCAGAGCTCGAACCCGTGTTTATGCCAGTCGATGTTGCGCGAGATCCCTTCCCGAACCACGGGCTCGTCGTCAATGATGACAATGCGGTACATGCTCCCCCCATGCACTCAGTCAGTGTAAACCGGTGTAATCCACAGGTAAGTATACCAGCATTTGCAGCTCGGGAAAGCTCGACGCCGCGCATGGCCACGAGCTTGCCGGGGACCAGCACCTCGGTTACGTCCCGCGCCTCTGCGGCTTCAAAATGCGGCGTAATGTCGAGACAGACGTGCCCTGCGACCACCGCCTCCCACTGCTTGCTCATACTCCGCACTCCTTGCCGTGCTAAATCACGCTCTACTGTAACCGCTCCGCGGCACGCTGAACCGCCCGCGCTCGCGTAGCAGAGCGATTCCGGTCGGCGCGAGTTACACCCCGCGCCGGTACCGGCGGGCGATATCACCCCCGGTCTGCACCGTGCTCGGCTTGTGCCCTGCCAGCGGTAACACTCGCTCATGAATAGTGTCCACGATCCACTCCTTCTGCGGGAAGAAGGTGTCCTCCATCTCGAACGCCGGTGTGATCCAGTTCCGCGAACCGACGACTGCCGGAGGGCCGTCGAGATAGTCGAAGGCTAACTGGCTGATATTGGACGCGACCGTATGCAGGAATGAGCCGCGATCGCAGGCGTCGCTCGCCA